>JBAPQQ010000068.1:0-5468 GCA_049280695.1 Mycobacterium sp. | reverse complement strand
ACGGCCATGTCGGCGCAGGCGTGCTTGACCGCCTGAAACGATCCGATCGGGCGCCCGAACTGTTGACGCACACCGGCATACGACACCGTCGCGGACAGCATCGCCTCGGCCAAGCCGAGACTGTCGCAGGCTACCGCCAACGCCGCGCGGTCGAGCACCCGCCGAAGCCCTCCCCCGAACGGCCAGACGTCCTCGGCGGAAACGTCGTCCGCGTTCACGGTCGCCAATCGCCGCGTCTCGTCGAGTACCGGCTGGGGCGTGACGGAGACGCCGGCCGCCTGTACAAGAACCGGGCTGCCGTCGGGTTCGGCCGCGACGACCAGCAGCAGGTCGGCGTCTTCGGCATCCGGCACGAACTCCGCACGTCCGAACAGACACTGGTCCGTGCCGAGCGCGAACGACCCGATCGCGACAGCGGCCCTGACGGTACCCGCAGCAATCTCGGCCATCAGCCGGTCCCGAGAAGCGCTGGGTTGCAGTGCCTTCAGGGCGCCGACCGCCAGCACCGCGCTGCCCAGATAGCTGCTGGAGCTGGCGGCGCGGCCCATCTCTTCGCATACCACCGCAACTTCACACAGTGTTGCGCCCGCACCGCCGAGATCGTCGGGCACCTCCAACCCGACCCAGCCGGTCTCGACGAGCACCGGCCAGTCGACAACCCGGTCCTTGGCGAGCAGATCGCCTGCGACCGAACGCAATTCGTCGTGAAACTCCGTGAAAGCGTGCATCGTCAGCTGGCCGCCGGTTCTCGCGGCAGCCCCAGCCCGCGCTCGCCGATGATGGTGCGCTGGATCTCGCTCGATCCGCCCGGGATGGTCCACTCCCAGGACCCGATGAAGTCGAGCATCCAGCAACCCGACTCCCAACCGCTCGACGCCGGTTTGGTCAGTTGCGTGTGCGCGGGAAGTCCGCCGATCTCGGCGCCGAAATCGGTGAGCCGTTGCAGCAGTTCGCTGTAGAAGAGTTTGACCATCGAGGCGTCAGCCGGGCCGGCAGTTCCGGCCTCGTTGCGTTCGACCAGATCACGGCACAGTCCACGCAGGCCGGTGATCTCGATCTCGAACTGCGCGAGCCTGTCGCCGACGACGGGATCGTCGAGCACCCCCGCCGTTGCGCACCCCTCCACCAGCCACCGGAACCCCGCCTGGCCGAGGCGCTCGGCGAGTTCCAGCATCGTCAATCCCCGCTCGGCGCCCAAAGTCGCTTGTGCGACCTGCCATCCCGCGTTCTCCGGGCCGATGAGGTTGACCGCCGGGATCGGTACCTCGTTGAGGAAGATCTCGCAGAAATGGGAGGCGCCGATGGCGTTGCGGATCGGCCGCACGTCCACGCCGGGGGTCTTCATGTCGAGCAGGAAGTACGAGATGCCGTTACGTTTGGGGACATTCGGGTCGGTGCGGGCCAGCAGCAGACACCAGTCGGCGTGCATACCTCCGCTCGCCCACAGCTTCTGCCCGTTGACGATGTACGTTTCACCGTCCTTGCGCGCCGACGTGCGCAGGCTCGCCAGGTCGGAGCCCGCTTCGGGTTCAGAGAAGCCCTGCACCCAGATCTCGCCGTCGAGGATCGCGGGCAGGTGGCGCCGGCGCTGCTCGTCGGTTCCCGCGGCGAGCAACGTGGCTGCGGCGTGGTGGATTCCGACGAATGCGAGCACCAGGCGCGGCGCGTCGTGGGCGGCCAGCTCCTGATACAGGACGACCTGCTCGGCAACCGGCATCGCCCGTGCTGCTCCTGGCGTCCGCATTCCCCCGCCCCATTCGCGAGGCCAGTGCGGTACGGCGAAGCCTGCGCTGCGAAGCTCCTGAAACCACCACTTCTGGAACGCGACGAAGTCCTCGTCGCCGGCCCCGGTCTGCGACCGCCGCCAGTCCGCGGGAATGTGCTCGGCGCACCACGCCCGCACAGCCGCGCGGAACTCGTCGAGGTGGACTTGCGTCATCAGCCCGCCGCCTGGATCGCGTTGGTGCGCAGCCGGTCCATCACCTGTGCCACTGCCACGCCCTCGTCGAACGACGGCGCAATCTGATTGCCCGCCCGCAGCGCTGCGGCGACCTGCTGGAAGTAAGCGACCAGCGCTGGGTCCGGCACCCCCGGTGCGGGCGGCGCGAACTCCGTCGTCTCGGTGTTCTCACCCGGCCGACGCGCCACGAGCTTCGAGTCGCCGATCAACTCGATCGAGCCCGCACCGCCGGTCAGCGCAACGCGCGGAACAAGAGGGGTGGCAGTCGCGAACCCGGTGTCATGAACGGCCGTACAGCCGTTCTTCATCACGAACCAGGCGGAGTACGCGTCCTCTGCGCTGGCTTTCGCCGAAGTGCCGTCGCGGTCCGGGTGCTCGGGGTCGTCGATCCGGGTCACTCCACCGCACTCGGACACCTCGCTGCCGAACAGCCAACGGGTGAAGTCGATCACGTGCGACCCGTAGGCGCCGATCCATCCGCCGCCGAGCTGCCGGTCGTTGATCCAGCCGTACCGGCGGCCACGCAGCCCGCTGCCGAAGAAGGTCAAGCTCAGATGCATCGGGGGTCCGATGATGCCGTCGTCGGTCAACTGCTTGACCTTGGCCCAGGATTCTTTCCAGCGGAACTCGAAGTTGAGGAAGTGCAACACCCCGGCATCGAGGGCTCGATCGCGCATGGCCGCAGCTTCCTCGGCGTTGCGCCCGAATGGCTTGTCGCACAACACCGCGCGCCCGTGGTCGATCGCAGCCACTACGTGGCCGAGATGCATGAACGGCGGCGAGTGCACAGAGACCAGGTCGACATCTGCGGCCAGTGCGTGCTGCACAGCGGACTCGTCGCGTGGGCTGACCACCTCGACGTCGAAGCCGACGCTGCGGTACGCGGGCGCCGCTGCGTACTTGCCGAACCCGGTACCGATGACCGCCACTTTCAATGGTTTCACCGTTCACCGTGGCCGTAGAGACCCGTCAGCCCGTCCCGGCCCAGACGGCGGGTCAGGTGATCGCGAGTTGCGGAGAGCCCGAACGGAAGCCGACGCAGTGGCTGGCTGTAACGCGACAGCCACGACAACGTCGTCTCGTCGCAGAAGCCCACGGCGCCGTGCAGTTGATGACACACCCGGAAGACGACTTCGGCAGCTTCGATCGCGGCGATCCGCAGCGACAGAGCGTCGTTCAGCGCGTCGACCGACCCGATGCTCCACAGCGCGTACTTCGCGAGAATGTCGACGCCGCTGCGCTCTACCTCGGCGTCGGTGAGCTGGAACTGCACTCCCTGGAAGGACGACAACGGTTGCCCGAACTGCTGGCGCAGCCGGACGTGCGAGACGGTGAGGTCGATCGCCCGGTCCAGCATTCCGAGCAGTGTCCAGCACGGCAGCACCAGCGCGAGTGCGACGTCTCCGGCACCGTTGTGGTCGATCGCCGACAGGTGCAGCACCGCCGAAAATGCCGGCCCGCCGCTGGTCCGCCCGTCCACAGCGCTCCGGCGACCGTCCAAGGTCACTGCCGCCCAACCTTTTTGGACGCCCGTGATCGTGGCCTCAGGGGCGGTGTCGTCGACGACGATCAGTCCGTCGACGTCGAGGTCGGCCGGCCGGGACAGCCGCTCCGCCAGCGGGTATGGCAGTGCCCAGTAGCCGGCGCTGCGGCACAGGGCGGCAGCGGCCTCCAGCGAGTCGGCATCGGCGCGCGGTTCGAGCTCCCACGCGCCCAGACCGTCGAGGATGGGCGCGACGAGCGACTCCCGGGTGTCGGGCTTCGCCTCGGCTTGCTGCAGCAGCTGGTCGCCGCCGGCGGACTGGATCGCCCGAAGAGCTTCGCGCCCATACTCTTTGGCCTCCTCGCCGAGATCGAGGATCATGACCGTGCCTTTTCGACTGCCAGCATGGCGCGTGACAGCAGGATGCGCTGCATCTCGATGCTGCCGGACGACACGGTGGAGGCCTGGGAGTACCGCCAGTGGTCCTCCACTTCTGCGCGGAAGTAGCGGCTGGCTTCCTCGTCGCGGGGAAGCACCCCGGCGACTTCCATCAGCACTTCGGCGCTGTCCTGGTCCAGCTTCGTGACTGCGATCCGATAGGCCGCCGCGTCACCGGGTTTCACCTGACCCGAGCTCTGCAGCGACACCACCTTGTACGCCAGCAGGCGCGCGCGTCGGCAGTGGACCAGCATCCGCGCCCAGCGTCCACGCAACTCGCCGGGCAACTGCTCCCATCGGTCCCCGAGCACCGTGGGCGCGAGCGCAAGCAGCCGCTCGCAGCGGGCATACCGCGCGATGCCGACCCGCTCGAACGACATCACGTCAGCCACGATCGACCAGCCGCCGCCCACCTCGCCCAGCACGTCGGCTTCCGTCACGCGAAGGTCGTCGAAGAAGACTTCGTTGAGGTGGTGCGGGCCCAGCATGGCCCGGATCGGTCTGACCTGGATGGCCGGATCGTCCATCGGCACGAGGAAGATGGTCAAACCCTTCTGTTTCTTGTCCTCCTTCGACGTCCGCGCGAGCAGGAAACACCACTGCGCCATCGTGGCGTACGACGTCCAGATCTTCTGTCCGCTGACCAGCCAGCCGTCGCCGTCGCGTCGCGCTGCCGTCCGCAGCGACGCGAGATCCGAACCGGCCTCGGGCTCGGAGAAGCCCTGGCACCAGATCACCTCGCCGCGGGCAATCGGCGGCAGATGCCGGTCCTGCTGTTCGGGCGTGCCATGGCGCATGATGATCGGCCCTACCCAGTTGACTCCCATGTACTGCGCGCCGCGCGGCTCGTGGTGGGCCCACATCTCCTCACGCACGACGGTCTGCTCCCATACCGAGGCGTCCTTGCCGCCGAACGCCTCCGGCCAAGCCATGCAGAGCAGGCCGCGCTCGGCGAGCAGCCGGCAGAACCGTTGTGCCGCTTCCAAGTCGGCGGGGTTGTCGGTGAACGCGCCGAGAAAGCCGGTGGGCATCTGCGTCTTCACCAGCTCACGCAGCTCAGTGCGCAACCGTGTCGCGTCCGGGCCCATCTCGAATTCCACGTTCGTCCTATCCCGAGCCCAGCACTGGTTCGGCATCTGCGCCGAGACCACGGCTTTCGATGAATTCCGGGCGATTTCCGTCATTGACCGCAGTGTCGGCGCACTCGAATTCGTCGAAAACCTCCGCAGTGTCGGCGCCCAGCTCCGGGGCAGGGCCGGCGACGTGGCCGGGCGTGCGCGAAAACCATGTCGGCACACCGGGGAACCGCACCGGGCCATGCGGGGTCTGCACCGTCTCGAACAAGCCGACCGCGTTCAGGTGCGCATTGTCGAACAGCGCGTCGGGTGTGTGGATGGCGGCGGCGGGAATCTCCAACTCCCGGAACAGGGCGAGCCATTCCTCGGTGGTGCGCTCCCGCATGGTTTCTGCCACCAGGCCGTACACCGTGTCGATCTGACGGGCCCGCCGCTCGAGGGTCGCGAACAGGTCGCTGGCCCACGCCGGCCGCACCGCGTCGATGAACGCGTTCCAGTGCTTGTCGGTGTA
>JBAPQQ010000067.1:0-1535 GCA_049280695.1 Mycobacterium sp. | reverse complement strand
GGCCTGGCGCGTGCTGGCTGCGGGGCCCGGCCGGCGGACGGGTGTGGTCTTCGGGGCCGACCGCGTCGGGCGCTTGGCGCGCACGGGGCGGCGGTCGACGACGGGTGTCTCGCGCCTGCTCATCATGAATCACCCTTTCCGGCAACCGGTACCAGCTTTTCCAGTGCCCGCAGCCGCACTGACGCACTGCGTGGATTGCGGTCCACCTCGGCGGCGCCGGCTTTCTCGGCGCCGCGCGTCAACGCCGCGAACAGCGGCTGGTGGCCGGGCAGTTCGACGGGCAGGCCCTGCGGCGTCCGCGACGAGGTCGCGTGGCTGAAGACGTTCTTGACGATCCGGTCTTCCAGAGACTGGTAGGCCATCACGACGATCCGTCCGCCCGGCGCGAGCTTGTCCAGCGCTGCGGGCAACGCTGCGCGCAGCGAGTCCAATTCGCCGTTGACCGCGATGCGCAGAGCCTGGAAGGTGCGCTTGGCCGGATGCCCGCCAGTGCGCCGGGCCGGGGCGGGAATCGCCTGGTAGAGCAGCTCGACCAATTCGCCGGTGCGACGGAACGGCTGCACCGCGCGACGACGGACCAGTTGCGCGGCGATGCGCCCGGCGAAGCGCTCCTCGCCGAAGCGGCGCAGGATGTCGGCCAGCGCCGCCTCGTCGTAGGTGTTGACGATGTCGGCAGCCGTCGACCCGGCAGTCGGATCCATTCGCATGTCCAGCGGTGCGTCGGCGGCGTAGCTGAAGCCGCGCTCGGGTCGGTCCAGCTGCATCGAGGACACCCCGAGGTCGAAGAGCACCCCGTCCACGGGCCCGGCGACCGCACGGGCGATCGCGTCGTAGCGCGCCTGCACCATCTCCACCCGGTCGCCGAACCGGGCCAACCGCTCACCTGCGGTCAACAGCGCGTCGGGGTCGCGGTCCAGCCCGACGAGCCTGAGGCTTTCGAACTCGCGCAGGAATCGCTCGGCATGTCCCCCGGCGCCCAGCGTGGCGTCCACCAGCACCGCCCCCGCCCCGTCGGGGCTGCGGCGGGTGAGCGCGGGTGCCAGCAGCTCGACGCAGCGGTCGAGCAGAACTGGAATGTGGCCGGTCACCGATGAGTGCTTGCGCGAAGAGGAAACAACAGCCGATGAGCGCTTGCGCGAAGAGGAAACAACCGCCGATGAGCGCTTGCGCGAAGAGGAAAGAGCTTGCGCGCATGCACCCTGGTCCCTGTCCGATGACGCGAACCTGGCGTTGGGGAAGTACGCCAGGGCCGGATCGGGCAGAGGCCACGATGCACGGGCATGCGGCTCGACCTCCGAGTCAGATGATGTCGCGCAGAGTTTCATGGGTGGCCGAGGAGAAGTCGTCTTCGTGGGCCTGCTGGTAGTCCTGCCAGGCCTGCGCATCCCAGATCTCCAGGTAGTCAACCGATCCCGTAACCACGCAGTCCTTGGTCAGGTTTGCGTAGCGCCGATGGTCGGTCGACAGGGTGATCCGGCCCTGGGCGTCGGGGTGCTGCTCGTCGGTCCCGGCCGCCAGGTATCGGAGGAAGGCTC
>JBAPQQ010000066.1:0-1910 GCA_049280695.1 Mycobacterium sp. | reverse complement strand
GTGCCCAGCCGGGTGGCGACCGCCGCCGCCAGCAGGAACCCGCGCGCGTCGATGCCGGCGATCAGCTCGGCGCCGGACGCCAGTTCGGACAGTGCGTCGGTGACCGCGGACAGCCCGTCCGGGTCGGCCAGCAACGGGGTCAGGTCCTTGAACTGGATGCCCGGCAACGGGAAGTCGGGCACCTCGCGGGTGAATGACGCGATGACCTCGCCGATGGTCGGCTCGCTCATTCCTTCAGCACCCATCGGTCCATGTTCCAGCCGGCGCCCCATCGGGTCGGGTTGTCGGTCACCGAGGCCATCTTCTTCGACCAGATCAGCGTGCGCTGCTGGCGGAACAGCGGCAGCGTCGGCATGTCGTTCCACAGCACCCCGGCGCCGTCGCCTAACAGCCCGGCGGCCTCCTTCGGGTCGGTCGTCACGGCCAGCTTGTCGATGATGCCGTCCACCTGTGCGTTCGAGTAGCCGGACAGGTTGTTGCCGTTGCCGGTGTGCAGGTCGAACGCGTCGACGGCCGACGATCCACTCGAGCCGCTGCCGGTGGCACCGCCGGTGCTGGCCAGCAGCACGTCGATCTGGTTGGTGGTGACGGCCTGCGGGGCGGTGGTCTCGGAGGACACGTCCTGCACGGTGATGCCGGCCGCTGCGCAGGACTTCGCGATCGCAGCCACCAGCGCGTTGAGCCGGGCATTGGGCACCTGGTAGCCGATCCGCACGGTCAGCGGTGTGTCGTTCAGCGCCGCCCTGGCGGCATCGGCGTTCGCCGCGACGTACTGGTTGTTGGCAGCGGCGTTCTCGGCAGCGCCCAGCGCGTCGTCGCTGGCCGGGTTCAGGCGGGCGTTGGAAATCTGCACGCCGGCGTCGCGGGCGATCGCGTCGCGCGGCGTGCACGACGCCACCGCGCGGCGTGCCGCGGGAGCCGCCAGTGGTCCCTGGCCGGAGAAGATGAGTTGCTGAATGCCCGACGACGCGGTGTCGCTGCGCTCGTAGCCGTCGGGCACCGACAGCCCGCCGACCAAGCCCGTGGCCACGTCGACCACGTCCACCGAGCCGTTCTTCAGGCGGTCCTGCACGCCGGCGGCGCGGGGCCACACCGTGATCCGTTTGGTGATCGGCTTCGTCGCCCACCACCGGTCGTTGGCCACCAGCACCACCGAACCGTCCGAGTTGACCGAGTCCAACTTGTAAGGACCCGACGACGGGAACCACCGCAAGTTGATCCCTGGCTTGAGGTCCCACATCGAATTCCACGCATCGGCGATCCGGCCCACCGCGGTCGCGTCGTTGCTCTGCAGCGCGGCGGTGACGTCGACGCCCAGCAGGTCGGCCAGGACGTGCGACGGCATCATCGACGTCGCGGCGAACAGCTGCGAATAGTCGGTGAACGCGCGGCCGGCGAAGAACGACACCCGGGCCTTCTTCTGCCCGGAGGCGCAGT
The DNA here is from genome assembly GCA_049280695.1 of Mycobacterium sp. GTDB lineage: Bacteria > Actinomycetota > Actinomycetes > Mycobacteriales > Mycobacteriaceae > Mycobacterium. The sequence continues at coordinate 473 of JBAPQQ010000066.1, read as the reverse complement.
CGATCGATTCGATGTCGGCGTAGCCCGCCCGGCTGGCTGCGTCGAAACCGGGCAGCCGGCCCGCCTGCGCAGCCCACGCCAGCACCATGTCGTCGCAGGTCACCGGCTTGCCGTCGGAGTACACCGCCGGGTCGGCGATCTGGTAGTCCAGCACCAGCGGCTCGCGGCCGACGACCGATACCGTGCCGAAGTCGTGGTCGGCGACGATCTGCCCGTCCGGGCCGTGATACGCGAAGCCGGTGAGAACCCGGGCGAACGCTGCCGGTGCGGCCGACGCGGCCCCGCCGACCGTGTTGGGGTTGAAGGTCGGCAGCGATCCGTCGACGGCGTAGTCGAGTTGCTCAGCCGGCTTGTTCGAGCAGGATGTCAACGCGAACGGCGCGACCAGCAGCGCGGCCGCGGCGACGACCGCCGTCCAGTGACGCACTAGCGCCGCCGTTTGCCCGACGGCCGGTTGGCCCGGGAGCCAGGCC
>JBAPQQ010000065.1:0-2655 GCA_049280695.1 Mycobacterium sp. | reverse complement strand
TGCCCTGATACATCCAGTGCTGGCTGATCGCCGAACCGGTATAGGGCGCAAGCCATTTGAAGCCGGCGGAATCCGAGGCCGGCGCGGCGACGATGGTGGTGTAATCCATCGCGCCACCCTCTTCCAGCGCATTGTGCACGCTGGCGATCGTGGTGCCCTTCTGCCCGATGGCCACGTAGACACAGCGAACCTGCTGCTTCTCGTCGCCGCTCTCCCACGCCTGGCGCTGGTTGAGGATGGTGTCGACACAGATCGCGGTCTTGCCGGTCTTGCGGTCACCGATGATCAGCTGGCGCTGCCCGCGGCCGATCGGGGTCATCGAGTCGATCGCCTTGATACCCGTCTGCAGCGGCTCGTTGACGCCCTGGCGCTGCACCACCGAAGGAGCCTGGATTTCCAGGGCCCGACGCTCCTCCGACTCGATGTCGCCGCGGCCGTCGATCGGCTGGCCGAGGGGATTGATCACACGACCGAGAAATTTGTCGCCCACCGGAACCGAGAGCACCTCGCCGGTGCGCTTGACCTGCTGGCCCTCTGCGATCTGCTCGAAGTCGCCCAGGATGACCGCACCCACGTCGTGTTCGTCCAGGTTCAGCGCGACACCCAGCACGCCCCCCTCGAACTCGAGTAGCTCCTGTGTCATCACCGACGGCAGCCCCTCGACGTGGGCAATCCCGTCGCCGGCATCGATGACGGTGCCGACCTCTTCACGCGCCGTGTCGGCGCTGAAGCTGGAGACGTACTCCTCAATTGCACCCTGGATGTCGTCAGGCGATATCGTCAACTCTGCCATATGTTTTCGTCTTCCTGCTCTCGGTCTGGTTCTTCGTTAGGGTCAGTCTGGTAGCCGGTTGCGGGCCTCCGCCAGCCGCGACGACAGCGATCCGTCGATCACTTCGTCGCCGACGGCGACCGTCAGCCCGCCCAGCAACTTCGAGTCGACCTCCAGCTGCACGGACACCTGGCGTCCGTAGATGCGACTCAGCACTTGCGTCAGCCGATCGCGCTGGGTGTCGCTCAGCTCGGCAGCGGCTTTCGCGTGTGCGATGACTTCGCCGCGCCGCGCGACCGCCAGTTGCGCCATGGCGGCGATCGATTCGTCAAAACGCCCGCCGCGCAACAGGTCGACGGTCTGTGCCAGCAGCGCCTCCGTGGTGGGGTTGACCCCTTGGCTGCGGTCGAGCACGCTGTTGAGCAGCTGCACCCGCCCTTCAGCCGGCCGGCGGTAGTCACTGAGCAGGGTGGCCAGTTGGGGCTCGGCGTCAACGATGCGGCCGAACCAGAACAGCTGCTCTTCCACCTCGTCGGCGTCGCCGGCGCGCTCGGCGCGCACGAGCAGCGACAGCTGTGCCACGTACTCGACAGCGTCGACGAGATTCGAGTCAGAGGACCAGCGCCCGGATGCGGCCGCCTTGAGAATCTCCAGCGCGGGATCACCGACTCGACCGCCCAGGAGCGACTCCAGAAGACCCACCTTGCGTTCCGGGTCGTTCGACGGGTCCGCCAGGTGCCTGGCCAAAATCGGCTCGCGGTTGAGCAACTTCGTCACCGCCGCCAATTCGTCGGCGAGCGTTGATAATTCCGACTCGCTCTGCCCGTCGGTGACTTCGTCGAACCGCTCGATCAACGTGTTGAGCGCTTCGCGGCTGCCCGAGCGCAGCTTCGCCGTCGCGGGGTCCTCGATGGTGACGCTCGACGGCGCCATCTCCTCGAGTCCGTCGAGGAAGCGGTCGACGGCGGCCGATCGCGCGTCAGAGTCGGAGACGTGCTCACGGACCAGGTCGCCGGCACGCTGCACCGCTTCGCTGCCCAGATCCTGGCGCAGCTGGCGGATGAACTGCGCCCTCAGCAGCTGAATGTGCTGCCGCCCTTGTATTTTGACGCGCTCGACCTCGGCGTCGGCGTGTACCCGCAGCTGTTCGGCGATGCTCTTGGCGTCGGCGCGGGCTTCCTCGATGACCCGCTCGGCCTCCACTTCGGCCTCGCGCACGGCCTTCTCGTGGGCCTGCTTGGCCTCCGCCAGCCGTTTCTCCGCGGAGGCACTGTCGTCGAGCTGCTTGCGGACAGTCTCTTGGCGGTCGGTCATCAACCGGCGCACTGGCGGAACCACATAGCGCCACACCAGGAACGCGATGACCGCGAACCCGATCAGCTGCCCGATGAACGTCGACATCTGGTTATCGTCCCGTCTTCGCGCCGGCTTCTGAGCCGACGTCGACGCCGAGAACCCGGCTGGCCAGTGTCGCAGCCAACGTCTCCATCGAGGCCCGCAGGTCGGCGTTGATGGCGTCGGCCTGCGCCTTGAGCTCTTCAGTTGCCTTCTGCATGGCCGACGACGACTCCTCGGAGGCACGGCCCTTCATGTCATCGAGGATTCTGCGGCCCTCAGCCCGGGCCTCCTCGCGGATGCCGGAGGCCTCGCGGCGGGCCCGTGCCATGGCGGACTGATAGTCCGCGTCTGCCGCCGCGAACTGCTTGTCCGCTTGGCGGCTGTTCTCCATGGTCTTGGTGACCATCTCGTCGCGCTCGTGCAGCACCCTCATGACGGGCGGCACGACGAACGTGCCAATCACGCCGAGCACGATCAAGAAGATGATCAGCACGACGAAGAAGGTGCCGTTCGGGACGAGGAAGTTGCTTTGCCCGCCTTCCTCG
>JBAPQQ010000064.1:0-1549 GCA_049280695.1 Mycobacterium sp. | reverse complement strand
CGGTGGGGCCTTGCGCCCGCCCGGAGCCGCCGACGGCTGCGAAACCGACGCGCCCGCGAATGACCGGGGCGCCTCGGAGGGCCGGTGCCGTCCCGGCACGTACTCCTCGAGCACCGCGTGAAAGTTGGTGCCGCCGAACCCGAACGCGCTCACCCCGGCGTAGCGGACGCCGCTGTCGTGCGCCGGCCACTCGCGCAGCTCGGTGTTCACCTTGAACGGGACGTCGTCCCACTCGACGCCTTCGTTGGGGTGTTCGAAGTGCAGGCTGGGCGGCAGCACCTTCTCGTGCAGGCTCATGACGGTCTTGAACAGGCCTGCGGCCCCGGCTGCGCCCTTGAGGTGCCCGATGTTGCTCTTCACCGAACCCAGCGCGATCGACCCGTTCGCCGCGCCCGCCTTGCGGAAGACGTCGGCCAGACTGGCCAGCTCCGTGGCGTCGCCCACCCGCGTCGACGTGCCGTGCGCCTCGATGCAGTCGGCCAATGCCGGGTCGATGCCCGCGACCTGCCAGGCCCGTTCCACCGCGAGCCGCTGGCCGACCGGGTTGGGCGCCGTGATGCCCTTGCCGCGGCCGTCACTGGCACCGGCGATGCCGAGCAGCACCGCGTAGATGCGGTCGCCGTCGCGCTCGGCGTCGGACAGGCGCTTCAGCACGAACAGGGCGGCGCCCTCACCCATGACGAAACCGTCGGCGCCGGCGTCGAACGGCCTCGTGCCGGTGGCCGACAACGCCCCGATCTTGCAGAACTTGACGAATCCTGCGGCGTCCATGTTGCGGTCGACGCCGCCGGTGATCACGGCGTCGAAGTCGCCGGCCTGCAGGCCGTGTACGGCGGCCGACATCGCGGCCAGCCCGGAGGCGCAGGCGGCGTCGGTGGTGAAGTTGGGACCGCGGAAGTTGAACAGGTTGGCCACCCGGCCGGCGAGCACGTTGGCGAGCTCGCCGGGCATGGTGTCTTCGGTGATCTCCCCGTGCCGGCCCATGAACGCGGCCCGGGTCTCGGCGAGAACCGCGTCGCGCACGTCGGCCGGCAACGCGGCGAACGACGGCGCGGCGATGAGATCCCTTGTGAAAGACGGGTATTGGATGCGCAGGTTGCTGAGATGCTGCTTGTCGCCGCCGATCGCGTTGCCCAGGATCACCGCCACCCGCTCGGGGTCGACGGTCCAGTCCGGCCAGCCGGCATCGAGAAGCGCTTCCCGGGTGCAGGCCACCGCCCACTGTTGTCCGACATCCATCTGAGTGCTGACCGCCGGGGGTATCGGCAGCTTCCACTTCAGCGGCTCCCAGGCGAAGTCGCGGACCCAGCCGCCGATGCGGGAGTAGGTCTTGTCGGGGGCGTGCGGGTCGGGGTCGTAGAAGAGTTCGGGATCCCAGCGTTCGGTGGGCACGTCGCTGATGCTGTAGCGGCCGGATTTGATGTTGTCCCAGAACGCCTTTGTGTCCGGGGCATCGGGCATGACGGCGCTCACCCCGACTACCGCGACCGGTTCCATCGTGGTCGTCATGGCGACGTGGCCTCCCGTCGGTAGAGTGCGTCGGCGATCT
>JBAPQQ010000063.1:0-3633 GCA_049280695.1 Mycobacterium sp. | reverse complement strand
TGACGGCAATAGTGGCTCGATGCAACGTCTATCGACTGAACGCCCGACAGTGGTGACTCGTAGCGCAACACCTCGTTGATCGCATGGCTTGTGACGAGTAGATGCCCGACCCTAGGACGGGACGCCCGCCGGTTTACGCATCGCAGCACACCGGAAAGGCCGGGACGGCCGCGCAGATTTCGGTGATGTCGCGGCCGGCAAGCAGCACGGTGCGATCCGGGCGGACGACGGCGGCAAAGGCTCGGCTGCTGCGCAGCCAGTCGGCCAATGCAGTTGTAGGTTCGGCGGTGACGACGACGGCGCCGCGGCCCCTCACTTCGCTGAGCTCGTCCGCGCTGAGCGGCACGGCCGTGACGACCGCGAACCGCGGGCCGACGACGGTGTCCAGCCGCTTGCCCTCTCCCAGAACGGGATTGGGACACAAGCGCCCCGCCAGCGACCGGCGGCCCGATTTCCGCACCAAGGCGCTGCGGTGCAGTGCCGGCGTAGTGCTGTCGAGGACCTTGTGCCGCACCGCGGGGATCAGATGAAGGCGAGGCAGCACCAGGCGGCGGACGACGTCGCCGGCGCGACCGCCCGCCGTCATCGCCCGACCCATCGCGAGCGCAAGCCGGATCGAGCTGCGCGCATGCGGCTTTCGTTCCTGCTCGTAACTGTCCAGTGCGCTGTGCGGAAGGGAACCGTTGAGCACGCCGGCGAGCTTCCACGACAGGTTCATTGCGTCTCGAAGGCCGGCGCCCATCCCTTGCCCGATGAACGGCGGCGTCAGGTGCGCGGCGTCACCGAGAAGGAAGACGTTGCCTTGGCGCCAGCGATCGGCCAGCTGGGCGCGGAAGGTGTACTCCGCCACCCGGATGAGCTCCAGCTGTCCGGCATCGACACCGGCGACCCACGGCGCGATCAACGGGAGAAGCGTTGCGATGCTATCGAAGTCGGCGGCCGTCTCCCCCGGCCGTAGCCGGAACTCCCACCGGCACCGGGTGTCCCCGATCCGCATGAACGTGCCGGCGCGGTGCGGATCGCAGATCTGGTGCACACCGTCCCACTGGTTCAGGTCGGCGTCGGTCGCCACATCGACGACAAGCCAGCGCTGCCGGAATCGCAGATCGTGCATCGTGGCGCCGATCACCTCGCGCACCACGCTGTTCGCGCCGTCGCAGCCCAGCACATAGTTCGCGTGCACCGAATGCTCGAGACCGCTGACCGTGTCGGCGAACGTCACCGCCACGCGGTCCGCCGCAATCGAGGCGACGCCCATCACTTCCGAGTTGCTGCGCAGCGTTGCGTGCGGACAGCGCTTCAGGTTCGCCCGCAGCAGTGCCTCCAGTTCGGGCTGGTCGAACATGTTGGCCTGGGGGTAGCCGTGCACGCTGGCGGCCGGGTCGCGCTTGAACTCGGCGAGCACCCGCATCGTGCGGTTCCGCAACTGCAGGCCGAGCGCCGGTCGTGAGATCGTGGCGAACTCGTCGCCGATGCCCAGCAGGGCCAGAATGCGGCAGACCTCGTCGTCGAGGTGTACGGCGCGGGGCTGGGGATACACCCCGTCCCAGCGGTCGAGCAGGAGGCACTCGACACCATACTGCGCCAACAGCGTCGCGGCTGTCACGCCGGTCGGCCCGGCACCGACGATCACCACCGGCACAATCATGCGAACCTGACCACGTTGCGCTGGGTGCCGAGGTCCACCTTGCCGTCGTCGGTGGCCACCGCGGCTTCAACCACGTCCCCGTCGTGCAGGTACTTGGTGTTTTTGGCCTGCGCCGAGAAGAACATCTTCCATTTCACGTGCTCGGGCAACAGCGCACCGATCTTCTGCACCGGCTTCGGCGGCGCGGACAGGGCAGTACCGACCGGCGTGCCGGTCAGAACGAGGTCGCCGGCCGACAACTGCTGGAAGCGGGTCAGGCCAGTGAGCGCTTCGGCCGGCCGGTAGATCATGTCGCCGTTCACTGTGCTGTTCTGGCGCACTTGGCCGTTCACGCGCAGCCGCAAGCGCAGCTCGCCGAAGCGGCTGAGCTCTTCGGCGTCGACGAGCACCAGTGCCGGCCCGACCGGCGTGAACGTTCGATACGACTTCGCTTCGTAGAACTGGGTTTTCGTCAATTGCACATCGCGGGCCGACACGTCGTTGGTGACGACGAGGCCGCTGACGTAGTCGGGCAGGTTTTCGGACGTGATCGTGGTACCCACGGGCACGTCGCGCCCGATGACGAGACCGATCTCGACCTCGTAGTCGAGCAGCCGGACGTGGGCCGGCTTGACGATGTCGTCGAGCGGACCGGTGATCGAAGCGGACGCCTTCCGAAAGAACGTGAGCGGCACGGTTTTCGGGTTCATGCCGGCATCGGTGACGTGGGAGGCGAAGTTGGTCATCTGAGCGACCACCCGGCACGGCGCCGTCACCGGCGACACCAGCGTAAGACCATTCCCCGGCACGGTCTCGGTGCCGGCTGCGGCGCGTTCGATCGCGGCGCGGTCGGCCAGCAGCTGCGCCGTCGTCGTCGCGGCGGTGTCGACTCTTGCGACGGCCCCGGGCACGCCGGCCCACCATGCGTCGGCGGTGCGGTACACCGAAATGCTCATGAGCGTGCCACTTTCAGAAGTCCGCGCAGGCGGGTGATGTCGAATTCGTTGTCGCCGCGGACGGCGGAGAGCATCGACCGCAGTTCCTTCAGCGCTTCCCGACTGGCAGCGACACCGAGGAAGTCCTTCGTCGCCGGCGGGCCCCATTGGGCGAGGCCCGATGCCGTCAGCGGCGCCCAACCCGGCTCGAGGCTGGCGTCGAACATGTCACCGTCGCTGAAATGCTCGACGAGGAAACCGTCGGGGTCACGCCAGTAGTCGAAGATCTGGCTGCCCTGGATGTGCCTGCCGATTCCCCACGACCGTTGGTAGCCATGGTCTTTGAGATACTCGCCGCCGGCTGCGATCGCGTCGAGGTCGCACACCTGGTATGCCGAGTGCACGTAGCGGTTCGACGGACCCAGCACCATCGCAATCGTGTGATGGTCGGTCGGGGTGGAACCTCGGTCGCAGCGGAGGAAGCTCATCACCGGCCCGCGGTCGCGTTGACCGGAGTAGTACAGGAAGTCGCTGACGATCAACCCGAAGTGGTCGAGGAAGAAGTTCAGCGACGCCCGGTACTTGGTGCTCTGCAGTACCACGTGCCCCAACCGCTGCACGCGTGCCGGTTCGCGCGGCGGCCGCTGCGTGGCGTTGGTGCGGCGCAAGTCATGCCCGAAGTTGAAGGTGTGCGGACGCTGGGCGGGCAGCGTGGGCAGCGCATCAGTGCCGGCCACGACGCGAACCGGCAGGCCGTTCGGGTCCGTGACAGTCACGCCGACTCCGCCGACGGCCTCGGGCAGCCGGTAAACGCTCGCGCCCGTCGCGTCGGCAAGACGCACGACGTCGGCGTCGCTGTCGGCGGCAAACGCCAGACCAACGAATCGGGACCGTGGCCCGCGCCGGATGAGCACGCATGGCGAGTCTGCGTCGGTTCCGCGCACGTGCAGTTCGTCGGCGGTGTGCAGCACGGCGTGGAATCCGAACGCGCGGGCGAAGGTCTCGGCGCGGACAAGGTCCGGCTTCTCGAATTCCAGCCACGCGAGGTCTGAGACCTTGATGACGGGGTTG
>JBAPQQ010000062.1:0-4432 GCA_049280695.1 Mycobacterium sp. | reverse complement strand
CGGCGCGGATCCCCGGCCGCCGCGCTGGGCCGGCATCGTCGGGTCGTGCGGCCCCCAGCCGCGTTGGTTGCCGGGCTGACCCGGCCTCGGACCCGCCGGCCAGTCAGCCACAGCGGACCCCGAGCGTCAAACGTTTGCGCACGCGAATCCTTGCTTTGCGGGCGTCATCCGGTGTCACTTCGGACCGGTGATCGCCGTCTGATCTAAGAACACGGAAACCCTACCCTGACCAGCAGGTCTCGATTTCCGCTAGTTCCGCCGGGCCTTCGCCGGCCCGTCGAGCCTGGTCAGCTGACTGCCGACGGGCCGTTCGCCAGCAGAGTACTGAAGCCACCCTCGTCGAGTATCGGAACACCCAACTCGACGGCCTTGTCGTACTTCGAACCCGGCGAATCTCCGGCCACCACGAAGTCCGTCTTCTTCGACACCGACCCGGCAGCCTTGCCGCCGCGCACGACGATCGCCTCCTTGGCCTCGTCCCGGGAGAAACCCGTGAGCGATCCGGTCACCACGATCGTGAGGCCCTGCAGTGTCGGTTCGACCCCCGCCTCACGCTCGTCGGCCAGCCGCACGCCCGCCGCACGCCACTTCTCGACGATCTCACGGTGCCAGTCGACCGTGAACCATTCCTTCAACGCGGCCGCGATGGTGGGGCCGACCCCGTCGACGTCCGACAGCTGCTCCTCGGAGGCGTTCATGACGGCGTCGAGGCCGCCGAAGGCGGTGGCCAGTGCGCGGGCCGCGGTGGGGCCGACGTGCCGGATCGACAGCGCCACCAGCACTCGCCACAACGGCGTGTCCTTGGCCTGCTGGAGGTTGTCCAGCAGCCGGGCGCCGTTGGCCGACAGTGCGCCGTCTTTGGTGCGGAACAGCTCGGTGGAAAGCAGGTCGTCTTCGGTGAGCGTGAACAGATCGCCCTCATCGGTGATGACGCCGGCCTTCAGCAGCGCGATCGCAGCCTCGTAACCGAGCCCTTCGATGTCGAGCGCGCCACGTCCGGCCACGTGAAAAACGCGCTCCCGCAACTGCGCTGGGCACGAACGCGCATTGGGGCAACGGATGTCTGCGTCGCCCTCCTTCGCCGGGGCGAGCGGTGTGTCGCATTCCGGGCAGCGGGTGGGCATGACGAACTCGCGTTCGGTGCCGTCACGCAGATCGACGACGGGGCCCAGCACCTCGGGGATGACGTCGCCGGCCTTGCGGATCATCACGGTGTCGCCGATCAGCACGCCCTTGCGCTTGACCTCCGACGCGTTGTGCAAAGTGGCCAGCCCGACCGTGGACCCGGCGATGCGCACCGGCGTCATGTAGGCGAACGGCGTGACCCTCCCGGTACGCCCGACGTTGACGCGGATGTCGAGCAGTTCGGTCTGCGCCTCCTCGGGCGGGTACTTGTAAGCCACCGCCCAGCGGGGGGCGCGCGATGTCGACCCGAGGCGGCGCTGGAGTGCGATGTCGTCGACTTTGACCACCACGCCGTCGATCTCGTGTTCCACGCCGTGACGACGTTCCCCCCAGTAGGTGATGCGTTCCTCGACGGCGGCCAGGCCCTCGACCCGGCTTGTGTGCTCGGACACCGGCAGCCCCCAGGCCTTCAGTGCGGTGTAGGCGTCGTGCAGGGTCTCCGGCCGGAAGCCGTCGATGTGTCCCAGACCGTGGCAGATCATCCGCAACTTGCGACGGGCGGTGACTGCGGGGTTCTTCTGGCGCAGCGACCCGGCCGCGCTGTTGCGCGGATTGGCGAACGGTGCCTTGCCCTCTTCGACAAGGCTTGCGTTGAGGTTCTCGAAATCGGCGATCCGGAAGAACACCTCGCCGCGCACCTCGAGCACCTTCGGCACCGGGAAATCCGCTGCCGCGGTGAGCTGTTCGGGAACGTCGTCGATGGTGCGCGCATTGAGCGTGACGTCCTCGCCGACCCGGCCGTCGCCGCGGGTCGCTGCCCGTTCCAGGCGGCCGTCGCGGTACACCAGCGCCAGCGCCACTCCGTCGACCTTGAGCTCGCACAGGTAGTGAGGATCGCGGCCGATCTCGTTCTCGACCCGTTTGGACCAGGCCACCAGCTCATCGGTGTTGAACACGTCGTCCAGGCTCAGCATCCGCTCGAGGTGCTCGGCTTCGGTGAAGTCGGTGGCGAAGCCGGCACCCCCGACCAGCTGGGTCGGTGAGTCGGGAACCCGCAGCTCGGGGTAGCGGTTCTCCAGCGCGACGAGCTCGGTGAACAATGCGTCGAATTCAGCGTCCGAGATGATCGGCGCGTCCTTGATGTAGTAGCGGAACTGGTGTTCGCGCACCTGATCCGCCAGCTCCTGCCAACGCCGCCGCACGTCAGCGTCGACGGGATCGACCTCGGGTGTTGCCTGTTCCGCCACCCCCGCAGGTTATCGGAGCGGTCCGACAGCGCGGCCGGGCGACGATACGCTGAAACGGTGCCGCACCCGATCATGTTCCGCGACGACGACTTCGGCCTGACCGAACTGAGGCGGCTCGCGCTGACCTTCCCCGGGGCATTCGAGAAGGTTTCGTGGGGACGGCCCGTCTTCTGCGTGCCGAAGATCTTCGCGATGTACGGCGGCAACGCCAAGGCGGAAACCTCCGGCGAGATGGTGCCGTATCCGCATTCGGTTCTCGTGAAGGTCGACGGGGCGGATCGCCCTGCGCTCGAACAGGATGACCGGTTCTATCTGCCCGCCTACATGGGCCCGCACGGATGGCTCGGCCTCGACCTCACAGCTCGCCGCGTGGACTGGGCGGAGGTCCGCGAGCTGGTCGACGCGTCCTACCGGCTGGTGGCTGGGCGCAAGCTGATCAGGCAACTCGACGAGGGCTAGCGAGGCCTACGGCTTGCGGGCGACCGCGAGCTTGTCCCGCAGTCTCATCGAGGCGACAACGCCTCCGTCGCAGAGGATGTCGGTGCCGGTGAGGTATCCGGCCCGCTCACTGGCACAGAAGGCCAGCAGCTCCGCGACTTCCTCCGGCCGGCCGAACCGCTTGAGTGCGGCGTAGCGAATCATTGCGCCCGACCCGCTCTGCTCCTCCAGCCGGCCCATCTGGGTGTCGATGGAACCGGGCGACACGGAGACTATGCGGGCACCCCGGCGCCCGAACCTCTCTGCCTGCGATCGGCAGTACCACACCACGAAGGTCTTGCTGATGGCATACGCCAATCCCGGACGAAGCCGCTCGGGCGCGACCCTGCACGCCGACATCATCCTCTTCATGAACATGTCCTCGTCCCGCAGCGCGTGCCCGAAATGCCTTGTTGGAATGGCGATTCGCGGCAACGTGTGAGCGGCCATCGACGCGACGTTGACGATCGCGAAACCCTGCCGTGCGATCGCACAGAACTGTTCGTTGACGTGAACCGTGCCCATCGCGTTGACCCGCATGACGAATTCGGCGGAACCCATCGAGGGGCTCACCCCGGCGGTGTGGATGACCGACACGACGTCGCCGAACGCAGAGGATGTCTCGACCAGTTCGGCAACGGATCTCGGGTCGGTGATGTCACAGACCGCCGCCGTGCAGGCGATGCCGAGGTGCCGCAACTCAGCCGCCGCCGCGTCCAGTCGGTCCTTGCTGACGTCGGAGACGACGACGGCATGGGTGCGTCCGACGATCTTCGCGGCAGCAAGGCCGATGCCGCCGGCGCCGCCGGTGACGACCGTTACTTCGCTTCGCGCTTCGCCCATCAGAGCGCCTCCGGGTCTTGGGTCAACGCATCGGCGGTCCGCTGCACCCGTTCTATTGCGGTGCGAGCCCATCCGGGTGTCGCGCCGGCCAGCCCGCATGCCGGCGTCACGCCTATTCGCTCCGCGAGGAAGCGACGTGGCAGGCCGAGCCGGTCTGTGAGTGCTGCCGCTTCTTCCGCAAGTCGTTCCGCCGACCGTGTGCGGTGCCCTGCCGTCGGTGGCACCATGCCCAGCAGCACTGTGCGCCCGCAATCGACGAATTCGCCGAGACCGTCGAGCGCGGCCGGCTCCAGCAGGGACAAGTCGATTCCAGCCGCCTGAACCTGGCTGCGCTGCAACATGTTCCATGGGATATCAGCAGCGCAGCAGTGCACGGCTACTTCGCCGCCGACCACGGCCACGCACTCGTCGAGCTGATCGACCGCCATCGTTTCGTCGACGGGATGCACCGGCGTCAGCGCCGTCACCCCGGTCAGCCTGCCCGCCAGCGCCGCCGGCAGTGCCGGCTCGTCGAACTGCACCACCACCGGGCACTCCAGCCGCCTGGCGACTTCCGCGCGGTGCCACGCAACTCCCTCCGCCAGCGACGCAGTCAGGTCGCGCAGGGCACCGGGGTCGGTGATCGCCCGGTGCCCGCCCGCCAGTTCCAGCTGCGCTGCCAGCGTGACCGGCCCGGGTGCCTGCACCTTGACGGTGCGCCCGCCGCCGCGTAGCCCCGCGCGCTCCCACGCTTCTTCCAG
>JBAPQQ010000061.1:0-2467 GCA_049280695.1 Mycobacterium sp. | reverse complement strand
CACCCAGGGCCGCCAACCCGGCTGCGACTCGGCGGACCTGGGCGGCGTACTCGCGCCATGTCATGGTTTGGGTGTCGCCTGGGGTTCGCAGCGCGACCGCGTCCGGGTCGATCGCCGCAGTCTTTTGGAAGGCCTCGCAAAGAGTGGCCGGCCGCTCGGTCATGACGGGTAGCGTACGGCGGCGACGGGCGAAGACAGCAAGAAACAGCCAGGAGAAGAGATGGTGCGCCGGGCCGAGCATCTGGCAGGAGATGCCGAGCAGCGACTGCTGGCCTGTCTTCGGCTCGGCAGCCCCGAGAGCCGTTGGCCGGAGCTGGTGCTGACCGTCATCAAGCCGCGCCGTCTCACCCGGCCGACGACAGTAGGCAAGCCGCCACTCTGCTGCAGCTGGCGGCGATCACCGTCCACAACACCGCGTCGTGACTGAGGGCTCGGCGCCGATGCGCTGTCCGTACTGCGGCTCCGATATTGGCAACAGCGGCACCTGCGAGCGGTGCGGCGCCCTGCACGGCAGCGTCGCGTTGACGGGATGGAGGCCTGACCCCACGGCACGCCACGAAGGCCGCTACTACATCGCTGGCCGTCCCACCAGCCGGGTCCGCAACGGCAGAGCCGAAACGACCGACCCCGACGGCGGCCAGATGCTGCCGGAGTACGTCGACCTTCCATCGTCGGGCAGGACGAGCATCAAATCGACGTGGCTCGGCACGGGTGCTGCTACGGCCGTCATCTTCATGCTGGCGGCGATGGTCTGGGTGCTCCTACTGCCGCGCCACAAGTCGGCGTCGCCCGACGCAGGCTACCTCTCGGCGCTGAAATACTCCGGCCTCTCCGACCAGTTCAACTCCGACGCCAGTGCGCTGGCCTACGGCAGGGAGGTCTGCAGGCAACTCGACAACGGCGGACCGCAGCAGGGACTGGCTGCGGACAAGATCGCCGTCGATGCGTTCTGCCCAGAGTTTTCAGAGGGTTTTCACATCCTCGAAACCGCAACGTTATCAGGAACTTTCGTGCTGATCGACACAAAGTCGAATACGGACATCAGCTCGATTGCATCGGACGGGACATCGTGCGAGGGAACATATGGCTACTCGGATATCGGCCGTGACACCCAGGTCACCCTGAAGAACGGCAAGGGCGAGATCCTCGCCACCACGGTGCTCGGGGAAGGCCGTAGCGGCGATGTCAACTGCACGTTTTCGTTCAGCTTCCCTGTCACCGAGGGCGAGGACCGCTATGTGGTTTCCGTGGGCCGCCGCGGCGACTTCAGCTACACCTTCAACCAGCTTCAGCGGCAGGGCATTGAGATTCGCCTCGGCCACTAAGACTTGACCGCATCAGGCCAGCCCACCTCATTGAACCGGGCATCTGCGGGCCATGTGCGGCTGTCAGAGGATCGACGCACCGTCCTAAACCGACGACAACGTGTTGTTCGCAGGCGTCGTGGGTAGGAAGGGAGCCGACGTGACGATGGCGGTTGTGGGGTTCCGAGGGCCGGCGCGTCCAACATGCGGTCACTGCGAGAATTCAGCCGCTCAGGCAGCCCGGGCCGAGCAGCGCCTTCAAGTCACCCATCAGCGCAGACGAGGGTGTGACCCGCAACGCCTGGTCCAGTTCGAGCGTGGTGACGCGCTCGCCGCTGACCAGGCGCAGATGCACCTGCGCCGTGCCCGGGTGGCGGGCGAGCACCTGCTTGAGCGCGGTGACCTTGTCCAGCGTGCACTGCCGGGTGGGCAAGCTCACCGCCACCGGGCGGTTCGCCGCGGCGTTCGAGAAGTCAGGCACCACAAGGTCGTTGGCGATCAGGCAGATCCGGTCGTCCTGAATGCGCACCTTGGCGCTCACCAGCACCACGGCGTCGTCGACGATCTCGGCTCCTTGCGTGGAATACACGTGCGGGAAGAACATCACCGTGATGCCGCCGCTGAGGTCTTCCAATTGCGCTGACGCCCAAGGCAGTCCGTTCTTGTTGACCCGCCGCTCCACCGAGGCCAGGATGCCGCCGACCCGCACCAGCGCGTCGTTGGGCACGTCGCAGTCCAGGATCGCCGGGATCTGGGTGTCCACCTGCCCGGCCAGCAGATGCGCGACGCCGTTGAGCGGATGCCCGGACACGTACAGCCCGAGCATCTCCCGCTCCAGGGCGAGCTTGTGCTTGTCGTCCCACTCCTCGTCGGGCACCTTGATCGAGAACACCGCGTCGGGGCTCGAATCCCCGTCACCGCCGGCACCGAACAGGTCGAACTGGCCCATCGCCTCGGCCTTCTTGGTGCCCAGCACCGAATCGACCGCGTCGGTGTGTACCAGGAAGAGACCCTTGCGGGGATGACCGAGCGAATCGAACGCGCCGGACTTGATCAGCGACTCGGTCACCTTCTTGTTGCACGGCCCGACGTCGATCTTGTTCAGGTAGTCGGAGAAGTCGGTGAATTTGCCTCTGTCGCCGCGGGTTCGGATGATCGAGCCG
>JBAPQQ010000060.1:0-3603 GCA_049280695.1 Mycobacterium sp. | reverse complement strand
CCCCCACACCGAGCACCACGGCAGCAGGACCTGCCAGCGCGCGCAACCGGTCGTCGCGCCGGTCCACGAAGTGGGCGATCAAATTGCCCTGCATCGCCGTCAACGGCACCAGAAGCGGCGCCCGCGTCAGCGTCACGGCCAGGATCACCACGCCGCCCGTCGCGCCCAGATCACCGGATGTCGCCTTCAGCAGCACCGGGAAGCCCATCACCAGGATCGCGCTGGCGCCGGCCGCGGCGACCGCATGCGCCACGCCGCCGAGGAAGGCCCTTGCGTCCCTGTCGGCCACCAGCCGCGCCGCCGCCCGAGTGGATGGCGACGCCGCCAGCATGAAAAGCCACGCCACCGCGCCGCACACCGTCGCCCACAGGTAGCCGGCCAGGCCCCAAGCCAGCGCGAACGTCGCCGCCGCGACTGCCACCCGCATCGTGGCGTCTGTCACCATCAAAGCGCCGTACGGCGTCCAACGGCCTGCGCCGGCCAGCATGCCGAGCAGCGTCGTGTGGATACAGAACCCGGTCAGACCCACGCTCAGCAGCGCTACGCTGAGCCACCGCGCCGAGGCGAACACGTGCGGCGCCCACAGGGGCGAACTCGCCGCGATGACGATCGAGGTCGCCACGCCGATCACCGCGGCCACCCGCAGCGGATGTGTCCGCGGCCCCGGCGACTCCACTCGGGAGGCTGAGCGGACCTCGCGCGTCGTCTCCTGCAACAACCCCAGGGTGGTTCCAGAAACCAGGCCGAACGCCCCCCAGAACACGCCGAACACCGAGAAGCCAGACGGATCCAGGTCACGCGCGGCCAGGTACAGCACCAGATAACCGCACAACGCGGTGACCGCGGTGGCGACGCCGACGCGCGCGACACTGCCTCGGGTGACGGGCCCGGCCGGCATTGCCGCGTCGGTCAATTCGCCTCCCCAACCGCTCGCCGGATCTGGACGCCGGGCAGCTGCAATCGGCTCGTGTGCTCTATCCGGTATGCGGGAACCCGTCGCATGGTAGCGACGGTCCCGGCCGCCCGCGATCGCCGCGGCATGAGAGACTGACGGTGGAGGGGAGTATTCCTTCGCCGCGGAGTCGTCATCACGTCGACCAAGACTGGCCGACCGGCCCGCGGGCCGCGACGGCGGCGGAAGAGACCTCCGGCGTTTTCTGACGACCGGAGGACTCCTATGAACGTCTCACAACTCGAGTGGTTCATCACTCTCGGGGTGACGGTCGCCGTCTTGCTGTTCGACGTGATCATCATCGGGCGTCGTCCGCACAAGCCGAGCAATCTGGAATGCGCGGTCTACCTGTCCGTCTATGTCGGGCTGGCGGTGGCTTTCGGGGTGTTCGTGTGGGTGTTCCACGGCGGCCAGTTCGGCATCGAGTTCTTCGCGGGCTGGCTCACCGAGTACAGCCTCTCGGTCGACAACCTGTTCTTGTTCCTGTTGATCATGGCCAGCTTCAAAGTGCCCGAGAGGTACCAGCAGGAAGCGTTGCTGGTCGGCATCGTGCTGGCGCTGGTGTTCCGCGGTATCTTCATCGCACTGGGTGCGGTGGCGATCAACCAGTTCTCGTGGATCTTCTACCTCTTCGCTGCGTTCCTGATCTACACCGGGTTTCATCTGGCCCGCGACAAAGACCACGACGACGACGCCGACAATTTCGTGACGCGCTTCGCCAAGACCCATCTGAAACTCACCGAGCGGTGGGACGGCCTCAAGCTCTACGTCAAAGAGGACTCCAAACGCCTGATGACGCCGATGTTCCTGGTGATCCTCGCGCTGGGCACCACCGACATCATGTTCGCGCTGGACTCAATTCCGGCGATCTACGGACTGACCAAAGAGCCGTACCTGGTGTTCACGGCAAATGTCTTCGCGCTCATGGGATTACGGCAGCTGTATTTCCTGCTCGGTGACATGTTGAAGCGGCTTGTGTACCTGTCGCAGGGTCTCGCAGTCATTCTCTGCTTCATCGGCATCAAGCTTCTCCTACATGCGCTGCACGAGAACGAGGTGCCGTTCATCAACAACGGCGAACCTCTTGACGTGCCGGAGATTCCGACACTGCTGAGCCTCGGTGTGATCGTCGTGACGCTCACTGGCACCACCGTCGCGAGCCTCGTCAAGACTCGAGCGGTCGACGCGAAGACCGCCGAGGCGGACGAAGCCGTTTAGCCCCATTTCGCCTCGCGCTCACCAGTTGTGGTAGCCCCCCTCGGGGCCGAGCATGCGCTCGAGTCGCGTGCGGTTGATCTTGGCGAGTTCGTTGCGCACCACCTTGCGCTCGGTCTCGGGATCGTGGTGCAGACGATCGGAGATCGCGGCCATCACACCTTCGGCATCGGTGCCGCCGACGAACATCACGAAACTGAAGCCGAAGCGCTCGGTGTAGTGCCGGGCGGCCGCGTCGAGTTCGGCCATCACCTCAGGTCGTGGATCCCAAACCGAGCACTGCTCGGCATGCGATTTCGTGCTGCGCGGCCGGCGTCCGATGTGCGGATAGGCCTCCAGAATCGTGTCCACCGACGCCTCCGACAGCGTGAACAGCAATGTGTCGGCGCGGCGCAGCAACTCGTCGTGGCTTCCATAGGGCCGCGCGCCGGCGAGGTCGCGCGCCAGCACCACGCTGTTACAGCACTCGTACAACGCATGGACCGCCTTCTGCGGTGAGAGCCGGTTGAACACGTCGAGGCCGATGCCTTGATGCATCAACACTTTCCGTCCCTTTCGATGGCGGACTGATACCGCCAATGATCGGGCTCTGCCGAACCGCTTCGCCAGTCGAAACCGCAGAATTGACTTGCGCGTAACACACCGTAACTCCCGCGTTTCAGCGGGTCAGTGCCCCCGGGCGCGTAAGCGTTCCAGCGACCGCTCGACCTCGGCCTCGGCATCTTCGCGGCCCACCCAGTTGGCCGCTTCGACGTACTTGCCGGGCTCGAGATCCTTGTAGTGCACGAAGAAGTGCTTGATCGCGTCCAGTTCATACGACGGGACGTCGCCGATGTCCTTCAGATGCTCCCAGCGGTGATCGCCGGCGGGCACGCACAGCACCTTGTCGTCGCCGCCGGCCTCGTCGGTCATCCGGAACATCCCGATCGGACGGACCTCGACGAGCACGCCCGGATACACCGACTCGGGCAGCAGAACCAATGCGTCGAGCGGATCGCCGTCCTCGCCGAGCGTGTCCTCGATGAACCCGTAATCGGTGGGGTAGCCCATCGACGTGTACAGGTAGCGATCCAGCCGTACCCGGCCCGTTTCGTGGTCGACCTCGTACTTGTTGCGGCTGCCCTTCAAGATCTCGATGGTCACGTCGAATTGCACGAGCCGGCTCCTTCACTCTCGGACGTCGGGGCTTAACCATAGTGGAGCGCTACCCTGCACTACATGCGTCCGGCGCGGTGGCCCCGCAGCAAGAAGGGCTCCACCCATTTCCTGCTCGGCGCGGCCGTGCTGGTGACGGTCGTCGTCGTGGTGGCCGTCGCCGTGCTCCTGGGCAACCCCGCCGCGAACCGCAGCGCCGACGCGGCGCCACCCACACCACCGGCGGCCGCCGTGAAACTCTCCGTAGTTCCGGTGGGCGACTCGGCGCCGCTGCCCACACC
>JBAPQQ010000059.1:0-6301 GCA_049280695.1 Mycobacterium sp. | reverse complement strand
GCCTTGGGGCATGTTCGAGAGATCCGGAAAGCCGGCGGGAAGCCCGGCCCCCAGCGGGTTGCGCACCTTCGGCGGAGTCGGGCCCCGCCCCTTCTTGCCTTTCTTGCCGCCCTTCTTGTTCGAGCCCTTGGCCTTCTTGGAGGACTTGCGCCCGAACGGCATGCCCATCTGGCCAGCCATCGACGACATCATCTTGCGGGCTTCGAAGAACCGCTCGACGAGCTGATTCACCTCACCGACGGTCACGCCGGACCCGTTGGCGATGCGCAGCCGTCGTGAGCCGTTGATGATCTTCGGGTCGGCGCGCTCCTCGGGCGTCATGCCGCGGATGATCGCCTGCACCCGGTCCAGCTGCTTGTCGTCGACGGCGGCAATGGCTTCTTTCATCTGGCCGGCGCCGGGCAGCATGCCGAGCAGGTTGCCGATCGGGCCCATCTTGCGGATCGCCAGCATCTGTTCGAGGAAGTCCTCGAGGGTGAGCTCCCCGCTGCCGATCTTCGCCGCCGCCGCTTCGGCCTGCTGGGCGTCGAACACCTGCTCGGCCTGCTCGATCAGCGACAGCACGTCGCCCATCCCCAGGATCCGGCCGGCCATCCGGTCGGGGTGGAAGACATCGAAGTCGTCGAGCTTCTCCCCGGTGGACGCGAACAGGATCGGCACCCCGGTCACCTCGCGAACCGACAAGGCCGCGCCGCCGCGGGCGTCGCCGTCCAGCTTGGTCAGCACCACGCCGGTGAACCCGACGCCCTCGCGGAAGGCCTCGGCGGTGGCCACCGCGTCCTGGCCGACCATCGCGTCGAGCACGAACAGCACCTCGTCTGGGTCGACGGCGGCACGGATCGCCGCGGCCTGGGCCATCAGCTGCTCGTCGATGCCGAGCCGGCCGGCGGTGTCGACGACCACCACGTCGAAGTGCTTGGCCCTGGCCTCGACGAGCCCGGCAGCAGATACCGCGACCGGATCACCGGGGCCCGCGTCGGCGGAACCCTCGGCCGACGTTCCGGGGTGCGGGGCGAACACCTGCACGCCCGCGCGCTCACCCACGATCTTCAGCTGGCTGACCGCGCCCGGACGCTGCAGGTCCGCCGCGACGAGCAACGGCGTATGGCCCTGTCCTCTAAGCCATTTCGCGAGTTTGCCGGCCAGCGTCGTCTTACCCGAGCCCTGAAGCCCGGCCAGCATGACGACGGTCGGCGGGGTCTTGGCGAACGCCAGCTTGCGGGTCTCCCCACCGAGGATGCCGATGAGCTCCTCGTTGACGATCTTGACGACTTGCTGCGCCGGATTCAGCGCCGCGGAGACCTCGGCACCCTTGGCCCGCTCCTTGACGCGTGCGACGAACGCACGCACCACCGGCAGCGAAACGTCCGCTTCGAGCAGAGCGAGCCGGATCTCGCGCGTGGTGGCGTCGATGTCGGCGTCGGACAGCCGACCCTTGCCGCGCAGGTTCTGCAGCGCACCGGTCAACCGGTCTGACAGGGTTTCGAACACGTCGGCCAGCCTAGCTGGCGTGTGCGGCAGGCTTCTGCGGCGGCGCAGGCAGGACCGACAACAGCTCACGTTCGAGCGAGGCCCGCAGACGATCGACACCGCCCTCGCCCAGTGGCGGTGGCACCACGCAGAACACGTCGTCGACCGACGACCCCAGCGTGGTCACTTTGGCCCAGGTGATGTCGATGCCGGCCTTCTCGAAAACGCGGGTGAGCACCGCCAGTAGGCCGGCCCGGTCGGTGGATCGGATCTCCACCACCAGTTGGTCCGGCGTGCTGCCGTCGCGCCAGAGGATTCTCGGCGGCGCGGGCACCTGGTTCGCCGGCACGGCCGCCGGCATCTCCCCGGCCCGGCGCGTGCCGTGCTGGGCGGCTTCGAGATGGCGCTGTTCCAGAATCGCGAAGACGTCCAGATCATCGGCGAGCGCCTGGATCAGTTGTTGACGCAGCAGCTCGGAGGCCGGCGGCGAGCCGAAGTGCGGCGAGACGACGAAGGTGTTGATCGCCGAGCCCTCGTGGCTGTTGACCGACGCCGAGTGGACACGCAACGAGTTCAGCGCCAGTACTCCTGCGGCTTTGGACAGCAGGCCGCGGCGGTCGGGCGCCACCAGCGTCACTTCGTAGATGTGGGCGCCGTCGCCGGGCGTCAACTCCACGTGCACGTCGTTGTCTGCCAGTGAAAGGTATTGGGTGTCAATCGGGTCCGCGTGCGGGAGCGGCTCGCCGGCCATGACGGTCCGGCACCGCAGCACGAGGTCACCGATCAGCAGCGCCTTCCACTCCCCCCATACTCCGGGGCCGGTGGCCAACGAGTCCGCTTCTGCCAGTGTGTGCAAGAGCTCCAGCAGCAGCGTGTCGCCGTCGAGCGCGTCGACGACCATATTGATGGTGTCCGGATCCTGCAGATCCCGACGCGTTGCCGTGCTCGCCAACAGCAGGTGGTAGCGCACGATCTTCGACAGGATCTCGACGTCGGACGGCCACAGCCCGAGCCGCGTGCCGATCTGTGTGGCCAGCTCGGCGCCGATGACGCTGTGGTCGCCACCGCGGCCTTTGCCGATGTCGTGCAGCAGGGCGCCCAGCAGCAGCAGATCCGGTCGGGACACACGTGTGGTGAAAGCGCTCGCCCTGGAGACACTTTCGACCAGATGACGGTCGACGGTCCAGATGTGGACGATGTCGCGCGGTGGCAGGTCGCGCACCGCGCCCCACTCCGGAAACAGCCTGCCCCACAGGCCCGTTCGGTCCAGCGACTCGACGGTCGCGATGGTGGCCGGGCCCGTGGCAAGGAGCACCAACAGGTCTTGCAGCGCCTCTTTGGGCCAAGGGGTGCGCAGTTCGGGCGCGGACTCGGCGAGGCGGCTCAGCGTGGAGGACGCAAGCGGAAGCCCCCTGGTCGCCGACGCCGCCGCGGCGCGCAGGATCAGTGCCGGATCGCGTTCCGGGCGTGCGTCTCGCGCGAGCACGACCTCGCCGTTGAATTCCACCACACCCTCGTCCAACGGGCGCCTGATGGGTCGGCGAAAGGCAGCGAAACCCTTGCGGGGCAGAGCATTTTCCGCCGTACGCAGTCCGGCGTCGACGTAGTAGCTGATCGTGCGCGCGGCGTCGGACAGCATCCGGGCCAGGTCGAAGCGGTCACCGATGCGCAGCGCGGCGCCGATCTCGTCGGCGTATTGGGCTAGCAGCAACTCGCGGCCACGCCCCGATATCCGGTGCAGTTCGGTGCGCACGTTGAGCAGCGCCAGGTGCGCGCCGGCCAGTGAGCCGGTCGGCCCGGCCAGGTTGCGACTCGAATGGTGGTCGGCGAGCTGGGCGATCGCCAGCGCGTTCAGCAGCTGCACGTCACGCAACCCGCCGCGGCCGCACTTGAGGTCGGGCTCGGCGCGGTGCGCGATCTCGCCACTGCGCTGCCAGCGCGCATTGGTGTGCTCGACGAGTTCGTCGAACCTCGACCGGATACCGGTACGCCACTGCCGGCGCGCCCCGCCGATCAGCAGGGTCGACAGCTCCGCGTCGCCGGCGATGTGGCGCGCCTCCAGCATCGCCATCCCTGCGGAGATGTCGTCGCCGGCGACGCGCAGCGCCTCAGCCACCGTCCGAACGCTGTGGTCGATACGAATGTTGGCGTCCCACAACGGATACCACAACTGATCCGCGGTTGCGCTCACCGCCTCGGCAGGCATGTGGTCGTGCAGCAGCATCAGGTCGAGATCGGTGTGGGGCAACAGTTCGCGGCGGCCGAGGCCGCCGGTGGCGACGATCGCGAACCCGCTTGTGGAAGTGATCCCGATCTCGGTGGCCTTGGTGGCCAGCCAGAACTCGTGCAGGTCGAGCAAGGCGTCGCGTAACGCGGCACCGTCGAGGTGACGTGATCCGCCCGCCAGTAACTGGTGGGTGGCAGCCACCAAATCCTTTGCCGGACGGGGCGATCCCGCTGCCGAAGCATCTCCGGCAGCGGGATCGGGTGTTTGCAGCGTCATCCCGTCACAGCGCGTCGGTGCCCCGTTCCCCGGTACGCACCCGCACGACCGTTTCGACCGGGCTCACCCACACCTTCCCGTCACCGATCTTGCCGGTGCGCGCAGCCTGGACGATGACGTCCACCACTTTGTCGACAGCGGATTCGTCGACGACGACTTCGACGCGCACCTTCGGCACGAAATCCACCGAATACTCGGCGCCGCGGTAGACCTCGGTGTGGCCCTTCTGCCGGCCGTAGCCCTGCACCTCGCTGACCGTCATCCCCAGGATCCCTGTTTGTTCCAGGCCGGTTTTGACGTCCTCGAGTGTGAACGGCTTGACGATCGCAGTGATCAGTTTCATGTGTTTCCTAAACCTCCGCCCCGTGATGACGTCCAATGACCGAACCACCGCCGACAGCCGCAAGGTCGTATGCGCCTTCGGCATGTTGGCTCTCGTCGGGTCCGGTCGCTTCATCCTCGTCCGTGAGACGGAGCCCGACGGTGTACTTCACAATAAGCGCCAAGATAGTTGTCGCGATTGCGCAGTACATCAAGACCGCGCCGGCGCCGACGGCCTGGCGCCACAACTGGTCGAATCCCCCGCCGTAGAACAGGCCTTTGACGCCGGCGGGCGCCTCGGCGGTGGCGACCAAACCGATCAACAGCGTGCCGACGATGCCGCCGACCAGGTGGACGCCGACGACGTCGAGTGAATCGTCGTATCCGAAGCGGTATTTCAGGCCGACGGCCAGCGCGCAGAGCACTCCCGCCACGAAACCGACGACCAACGCGCCCAACACGTTCACCGAAGAGCACGACGGTGTGATCGCGACCAGGCCGGCCACGATGCCCGACGCCGCACCCAGAGACGTCGCCTTGCCGTCCCGGATCCGCTCGGTGAGCAGCCATGCCAGCATCGCGGCCGCGGTCGCGACCGTCGTGGTCACGAACGTCGAGCCCGCAATGCCGTTCGCGCTTGTCGCAGACCCGGCGTTGAAGCCGTACCAGCCGAACCACAGCAGCCCGGCGCCGAGCATGACGAAGGGCAGATTGTGCGGGCGCATCGGCGTGCTGGGCCAGCCCGTGCGCCGGCCCAGGATGATCGCCAGCACCAGACCGGCGGTGCCCGCGTTGATGTGCACGGCCGTGCCACCGGCGAAGTCGATCGCGTGGAGTTTGTTGGCGATCCAGCCGCCGGTTTCAGCGGTGCCCCCGTCGAACGAGAAAACCCAGTGCGCGATCGGGAAGTACACGAACGTGGCCCACAGGCCGGCGAACAGCAGCCAGCCGCCGAACTTCAGCCGGTCAGCCACGGCGCCGGAGATCAGCGCCACCGTGATGATCGCGAACATCAGCTGGAAAGCGACGAACACCGTGGCGGGAAGGGTGCCGACGAGCGGGATCTGCACCCCGGGGGACGCCGCGACGGCTTCCAGCCCCGGAGCGGCCACCACCTCGTCGACTGCCGGCATGCTGTTTCCGCCGATCAGGCCCTTGAGTCCCCAGAACTGGGTCGGGTTGCCGAACAGGTTCGCGACGTCGTTGCCGAAGGCCAGCGAGTAGCCGTACAGCACCCAGAGGATGGTGACTACGCCCATGGCGCTGACGCTCATCATGATCATGTTGAGCACGCTCTTGGATCGCACCATGCCGCCGTAGAAGAACGCCAAGCCGGGCGTCATCAGCAACACCAGCGCGGCACTGGCGAGCATCCACGCGGTATCGCCGGTGTCCGGCAAGCCCATTACCGGGAAACCATCCACTCCGAGACTCCTCCTTCGCCGAAGGCCCGGCCGTCAGGATGTTCGACCGTCGACCCTGGTCCAAGACAATGCTGAGTGGTTGTTTCGGCGATGACGCCATGGTGTTTCGCTCGTGTGAACGGACCGGCGGCCGGCGTTGCGGCGTTGTTACAGCGGTGTCGCCTTCTCCTGCCGAATAGACGCGGAATCGCATTACCGGTGCCCGGATCATGCGAGTTGGTGTCTGCTCGCGCCGAACGGCCCCGTGTCAGCCGAGGAGCGCGTCGACGAACGCGGACGGCTCGAACGGCGCGAGATCGTCGGGCCCTTCACCCAGGCCGACGAGCTTCACCGGCACGCCCAGCTCCTGTTGCACGCGGAACACGATGCCGCCCTTGGCCGTCCCGTCCAACTTGGTCAGCACCACACCGGTGATCTCGACAACCTCGGCGAACACCCGGGCCTGCGCCAGACCGTTCTGGCCGACGGTCGCGTCCAGCACCAGCAGCACTTCGTCGACGTGGGCGCGGCGGCTGACCACCCGCTTGACCTTGCCCAGTTCGTCCATCAGCCCGGTCTTGGTGTGCAGCCGTCCGGCGGTGTC
>JBAPQQ010000058.1:0-5606 GCA_049280695.1 Mycobacterium sp. | reverse complement strand
ACGCCGTCGTCGATGCGCGCGACCATCTGCCCGCCAAGGCCGCCGCGATCGCCGCACACGCCACACAGGTCAGGGTCGCGACCGACGGACGGTCGTTTGCGCTGTCGAACAACATCGCACTGCCGATCCTCGGCGAAGAACACTATGTGCTGGCCTCGGGCGCCCCCGGCCCGCGGGACGCCCGCGGCTGGGAAAGCGATCTGCTGGCCGGGGTGGACCTCGACGAGCGTCTTGGCTAGCCGACGCCGCGGCGCGTAAGCTTCGACCACACCAGCGGCGCGAGGGAGGGATTGGCATGGACCCGGATCTGGATCCGCAACTGGAATACTGGCAGTGGCATGCCGATAGCTTTCAGTGGGTGGTCGGCTCTCTGGTCAGCCTGCTCGACAGCATCCCGACCTGAGCGGTTCCAACCGCACCGCCGCCGCGCCCACGCGATCGGCGGTTTCCGTGTCGCGTGTGGTGATGCTGGTGCTGCTGGCCGTCGACGGGGTGATCTCGGCGCTGCTGGGTGCGATTTTCCTTCAGGTCCATCTCGGCCGCGTGCCGTTCCCGGTCAGCGCGCTGATCAGTGGACTGGTCAACGCGGTGCTGGTCTGGGCCGCGCTGCAATGGACCTCGGTGCTGCGGGTGGCCGCGCTGCCGGTGTGGACCTTTCTTCTGACATTGGCCGCGATGACCGCCGCCGGCCCGGGCGGCGATCTGATGTTCGGCGGTCCGGGCTTTGCTCAGTGGAGCGTGGCGGTGCTGCTGATATTCGGGACGCTTCCGCCCGGGCTCGTGCTGTGGCGACGCCGGGAAGGCCGCGGACTACGCTGACACCCGTGGTAGCCGCCGAGCCATACTCCTGCTCCTCGCGTCCGCGGAAGGTTCTTGATCCCGCAGGAGTTACACCAACGTGGCGCTGACCCCCGATCGGCCTCTCCTGCCCATACCGGTGGTGCCCCCACAGCCGAGCAATTCGGCGTTGCGCCGAGTGCTGCGGCGAGCCCGCGACGGGGTGGCGCTGAACGTCGACGAGGCCGCCGTGGCGATGACCGCCCGCGGCTCCGACCTGGCGGACTTGTGCGCCAGCGCGGCACGGGTGCGACACGCCGGTTTGTCGGCAGCGGGCCGTCGCGGACCGTCCGGCCGGCTGCCGATCAGCTACTCGCGCAAGGTCTTCATACCCGTCACACACCTGTGCCGCGACCAGTGTCACTACTGCACCTTCGTGACAGTGCCGGGAAAGCTGCGCGCGGCCGGCGCTGGAATGTACATGGAGCCCGACGAGATCGTCTCGCTGGCGCGCCGCGGCGCCGAATTAGGTTGCAAAGAAGCGCTTTTCACACTCGGTGACCGCCCGGAGGCGCGATGGCCCGAGGCGCGGCAGTGGCTGGCCGAACGCGGCTACGACACCACGCTGGACTACGTGCGTGCGATGTCGATCCGCGTGCTGGAGGAGACCGGCCTGCTGCCGCACCTGAACCCTGGCGTCATGTCATGGTCGGAGCTGTCCCGGTTGAAGCCCGTCGCGCCGTCGATGGGCATGATGCTCGAGACCACGTCGCGTCGGCTGTTCGAGACTCGCGGCCTGGCGCACTACGGCAGCCCCGACAAGGACCCGGCGGTGCGGCTGCGCACGCTGACCGATGCGGGCCGGCTGTCGATCCCGTTCACCACCGGGCTGCTGGTGGGGATCGGGGAGACGCTGCTGGAGCGGGCCGAGACGCTGCACGCGATCCGTAAGTCGCACAAGGAGTTCGGGCACATCCAGGAAGTGATCGTGCAGAACTTTCGGGCCAAGCCCGACACCGCGATGCGCTCGGTTCCCGACGCCGGTTTCGACGACTTCGTCGCGACGGTGGCGACGACGCGGTTGGTGCTCGGGCCGAGAATGCGTATCCAGGCGCCACCGAACCTGGTGTCGCGCAACGAGTCTCTGGCACTTCTCGGTGCCGGCCTCGACGACTGGGGCGGCGTGTCGCCGCTGACGCCCGACCATGTGAACCCCGAGCGGCCCTGGCCCGCGCTGGACGAGCTGGCTGCCGTCACCGCCGAGGGCGGGTTCGAACTGGTGCAGCGGCTCACCGCGCATCCGCCCTACGTGCTGGCCGGAGCGGCGTGGATCGATCCGCGGGTGCGCAGCCATGTCGCGGCCCTGGCGGACCCGGTCTCCGGCTTCGCGCGTGACGTGAATCCCGTTGGGTTGCCCTGGCAGGAGCCCGATGCGGCGCTGGAGTCCAGCGGTCGCGTGGATCTGCACTCCGCCATCGACACGACGGGCCGGCTGACCGAGACTCGCAGCGACCTCGGCAGCGCGTTCGGTGACTGGGAGTCGGTGCGCGAGAAGGTCGCCGAGCTTGCCGCGCGAGCGCCCGAGCGGGTGGACGCCGACGTCTTGGCGGCGCTGCGCTCGGCCGAGCGTGATCCCGCCGGGTGTACCGACGCCGAGTACCTGGCGTTGGCGACGGCTGACGGCCCGGGCTTGGATGCGCTTGCAGCCCTTGCTGATTCGCTGCGGTGCGATGTCGTCGGCGACGACGTGACGTTCGTGGTGAACCGCAACATCAATTTCACCAACATCTGCTACACCGGCTGCCGGTTCTGCGCGTTCGCCCAGCGCAAAGGAGACGCCGACGCATACACGCTGTCCTACGAAGAGGTAGGCGACCGCGCGTGGGAGGCCTATGTCGACGGCGCCACCGAGGTGTGCATGCAGGGCGGCATCGACCCCGAGTTGCCGGCCACCGGGTACGCCGACCTGGTGCGGGCGGTCAAGAAGCGGGTGCCGAACATGCATGTGCACGCGTTCTCGCCGATGGAGATCGTCAACGGCGCCGCGAAAAGCGGCTTGAGCGTTCGGGATTGGCTGATCGGGCTTCGCGATGCCGGGCTGGACACGATCCCGGGCACGGCCGCCGAGATCCTCGACGACGAGGTGCGCTGGGTGCTGACGAAGGGCAAGTTGCCGACGTCGGCGTGGGTCGAGGTCGTCACCACTGCGCACGAGGTAGGTCTGCGGTCGAGCTCGACGATGATGTACGGCCACGTCGACCAGCCGAAGCACTGGGTGGCGCATCTGCGCATCCTGCGCGACATCCAGGACCGCACAGGCGGTTTCACAGAATTCGTGCCGTTGCCGTTCGTCCACCAGAGTTCGCCGCTGTACTTGTCCGGCGGCGCCCGTCCCGGACCCACTCACCGTGACAACCGCGCGGTGCATGCGCTGGCGCGGATCATGTTGCACGGCAGAATCTCTCACATCCAGACCAGCTGGGTGAAGCTCGGTGTGGAGCGCACGCAAGTGATGCTTCGCGGCGGTGCCAACGACCTCGGCGGCACGCTGATGGAGGAAACGATCTCGCGGATGGCCGGCAGCGAGTACGGGTCGGCGAAGACCGTCGCCGAACTCGTCGAGATCGCGGCAGGCATCGGCCGGCCGGCGCGCCAGCGCACCACGACGTACATGCCGCTGGCGGCCTGACCCCTCTCTCGTGCGAGCGGGCGCGCCCGTCCGCGGTACGCCGCATTGCTCCCGACGACACGCAGGGTCGCGCAAACCGCGGTGTGTCCGCGAGTAGGCTCGATCACTGGGGACAACGGGGTCCGCTCGGAAGGATTCAGGCTGTGGGAGACACGCTCACCGAAGGTCAGAAGCTAGCAAGGGGTGAGTCGATCACCTCGAACAACGGAGCGTACAAGCTCGTCCTGCAAGACGACGGAAATCTGGTGCTGTACGCCCGCGATCATGCGGCGGTCTGGGCAACCAACACCGACGGCCAGAACGTGGTGCGGGCTGAAATGCAAAGCGACGGCAACTTCGTGCTGTACACGCCCGACAAGCCGGTGTGGGCCTCTGAGACGAAAGGCAAGAAGGACGTCAGGCTGGTGATCCAGGACGACAGGAACCTTGTCCTGTACTCCAAGGGCGACGATGCGGTCTGGTCGTCGAAGACCGACACCAAGGAGCCGCCTCCGCCTCCGGCGCCCAAGCCGGCAACCGAACCCACCGCCGCAGAATCGCATCAGGGGTGGGGAGCACGTGCCGTGTCGGCCGACCGCGGGGAAGGCCACGCGTCGCGAGACAAAGGACTCACCCAGACCCCGCCCGCGGCTCAAGCCGCCCCTGCGACGGAACCACCGCCGGCGGCGCGCACATACACCGTGGCGTCCGGTGACACGTTGTGGGCGATTTCAGAGCGGTTCTACGGCGACGGCAACCAGTACCAGCGGATCGCCGACGCCAGCGGCGCCAGCAATCCTGACCTTATCTATCCCGGGCAGGTGCTGACGATCCCGTAAGGCATTACCGACGGGCGGCCAGCTCGGTGCCCTGCTTGATCGCCCGCTGTTGGGGCGCAACGGGGTTGACGGGCGCGTTCGGCGAAATACTCTGCCAGCCGGTCAGTGTCGCGGGCGCGATCCTCCGGGCCCGAGTCCATCGAGCCCATGATCACCGGTTGCGCAACGCGGTGAAGCCAAGGTCTGACGGGGACAACAGATTTAAATAAGCCGACCTCATGACGTCAGGGCTCTTCGCAGCGTCTCGGGGACCGGCCGCTTGCCCCATTCGGTCATCGACACCACCACGTAGACGTTGCGGCCGCGCACCGCCGGCACCTCGTCGTCGCCCGCGCGGCGGCGCAGCACCGAGAACACCATAGTGAAACTGGTCGCACCGACCCGCTCGCAGGCGACCGCGACCCGTACCGCGTCGCGCCAGCGCACCGGCGCCGCATAGTCCAGCTCGGAGTGGACCACGTGCGAGTCGTAACCGGAGCCGATCAGGTCCGGATAGCGCAGGCCGACGTGGTCCAGAAAGCCGGTGAACGCCTCGTCGAACCACGTCAGATAGTGGGCGTTGAAGACCACGCCCTGCTGGTCCACCTCGGCGTAGCGGGGCATGATCGCGAACGAGAAATCCGCGGTCGAGGGCGGCGGCGCCACGGCGGGAGCCTAGCAAGGCACACGGGACGGCCTGCGACAGCGCCGGTAGATGCAACGTCTAGTATCACGTATCGAAGCAGCCCCACAGGAACATCGAGAAGAACTCTTGAGGAGAGCTCTGTGACGTACACAATCGCCGAACCCTGCGTCGACATCAAGGACAAGGCGTGTATCGAGGAGTGTCCTGTCGACTGCATCTACGAGGGCGCCCGCATGCTCTACATCCACCCCGACGAGTGCGTGGACTGTGGCGCCTGTGAGCCGGTGTGCCCCGTCGAGGCCATCTACTACGAGGACGACGTGCCCGACCAGTGGTCGCAGTACACGCAGCTCAACGCCGACTTCTTTGAGGAGCTCGGCTCGCCGGGCGGCGCGTCGAAGGTCGGCATGACCGAGAACGACCCGCAGGTGGTCAAGGACCTGCCGCCGCAGGGTGAAAGCGCCTAGCCTGACCGACACTCGCCGTCTGCAACTGTCGGCGTCGCTGCCGGAGTTCCCGTGGGACACGCTGGCCGACGCGTCGGCGCTGGCACGCTCGCACCCCGACGGCATCGTGGATCTCTCCGTCGGAACGCCGGTGGACCCGGTGGCGCCCGTGATCCGCGACGCGCTGGCGGCGGCGAGCGCATCTCCGGGCTACCCGACGACGGCCGGCACCCCGGCTCTGCGGGAAGCGG
>JBAPQQ010000057.1:0-2240 GCA_049280695.1 Mycobacterium sp. | reverse complement strand
GGCCCGGGCTGCACGCCCGGTGGCACCGCGCCGGGGGGCACGGGGTAGCCGGGGTCGGGATCGGCTTCCGGGGGGATGTACGGATACTTGTTGGGCGGCAGTATGTTTCGCGGGTCCTCGATCGGCGTGCCGGTCGGTACCGGCGGCCCGCGCCACGGATTGTTGCCCAGCGGTACATAGCCGCGCGGGTCACGGCAGAGCTGGACCGTCGGCGCACGCTTGCCGGGGAATTCCTGGCACGGGTAGTTGCGCGCTCCGCGCACCGCACTCGGATCGTTCTGCGGCACTTTGCAGTACATGTCCTTCGGCAGGTCGCGCACGGTCTGGTCCGCAGGAGGCCGGATGAACTGCGGCGGCAGGAAGCCGACGGAGCACGGCGGCGGGTCGCCGAGATCGAGCTTGAAGTCGAGCTTGCCGCCCTCGTCGTACGGCACGCCGCCGCCGACCGTGATCAGCGCCGACATCAGCGCCGGGAAGATGACCAGGGCCTGCTCGATCGACTTGTTGTAGATGACGCCCACGCGTCCGAGGTTGGCCAGGCTGGCGGCCAGCACCGGGAACGACGGCCGGATCCCGCTGAAAGTGTTGCTCGCTTCGCCGGCAGCGCCGGGTGCGGTCACCAAGAGTGCACGCACTTGTGGATCAGCCTGGCGCAGTTCGGTGGTGAAGCGGGCGAGGCCGTCGGACAGCGAGCGGATGTCCTCGCCGCTGCGAATCTGCGCCTCCAGGAACGGGCCCACCTGGTCGATCAGCTGCGCGGTTTCGGGCCAGTTGGCGTTCGCCTCGTCGACGAGCAGTCGCGCCGACTGGATCAGCCTCGCCAGCTCCGGGCCGGTCCCGTTGAACGCCTTGAATGTTTCCCGCAGCAGGTCCTGTAACCGGGTGTTGCTGATGCTGCTGACCAACGTCTGGGCCTGCTGCAGCAACCCCTCGATGTCCTGGCCGACGGCCGTACGGTTCTGGTCGATGCGTGAACCGTCATGCAGCCCAGCACTCGACGGCTTGTCGGGTGGGACCAGGTCGATGTACTGCTCGCCGACCGCCGAGACGCTCTTGACGGTGGCTGTGACGTTTTCGGGGATCTGGTACTTGGTGTTCAGCCGCATGTGCGCTTCGACGCTGTCGTCCGTCAGCGTCACGGCCTCCACCCGCCCGACCGTCACGCCCCGGTAGGTGACGTTCGCGTTCTTGTAAAGCCCTCCGCCGGTGGCGAAGTCGGCGGTGATGTGGTAGGCGCCGATGCCCAGCCGCGCCGGCACGTGCAGGTAGAACACGGCGATAGCGCCGACAGAAAGGACTGTGACGATCGCGAAGATCGTCAGCTGGATGCGCGCCAACCGATCCAGTATCAACTCGGCGGCACCTCCTGGCCCGATGCAGTGCCCGGCGGGATCTTGAACGGGTCGGCTGCCTGGCCGTTCAAGTTCGCGAACGACCCGATCAGCCAGTCGGGTGGATTGACCACGTCCTGCAGATGTTGCATGTTCGGGTCGAAGAACGACGTCGTGAAGACGGTCTCCCCGAGGCGGCGGATCGTGAGGTCGAACGTCACGAACACGTTGAGGTAGTCGCCGCGGACGGCGCGGCGCAGATACCGCGTGGTGAACGGGAAGGTGGGCAACAGGTCCAGGTCGGAGATGAAGTCGGCCCGGTTATCGTTGACCGGCTTGATCACCGCATAGAGATCTTTGACGTCCGCGGCGATGTCGTCCTTGGTTTCGGTGAGGATGTGCGACGCCACGGTCGCGAAGCTCTGCAAGGCTGCGAACGTGTCGACGATGTTCTTGCGGTTGTCATTGAGCACCTTCAGCGCAGCAGGCAGCGTGTCCAGGGCACGACTCAGGCTGTCCTTGTGGGTGGCCAGCGTCCCAGCCAGTCGGTTCAAACCCTCGGCCGTCGCAATGATGTCGTTGGTCTGTGCATTCAACGCCGCAGTGAATTCCGCGAGCCTGGGAATCAGGTCGACGAAGTTGCCTTCCCGGCCCGCGACGGCGGCGTAGGCCTCGTCGCTGATATCACCCAGCGCACCTAGGTTGCCCTTGTTCACCACGAGGCCGAGCGCTGACAATACCTCCTCTGTGGTCGGGAAGCGGCTGCCGTTGGCCAGTGAGACCTTGGAGCCGTCGCGAAGCTGGCCGACCGCGGGCTGTCCGACCGGCGCGGCCAACTCGATGTGCTGCGAGCCCAGCAGTGACGTCTGCGCCACCCGCGCCACCGAATTGGCGGGCAGCTTCACGTTC
>JBAPQQ010000056.1:0-2246 GCA_049280695.1 Mycobacterium sp. | reverse complement strand
GTCCCGAACCACTCCGTGACGAGGTCGACGTCGTCAAGGCCGCGCTCGACGGCACGCCACCGCCCAAGCCGCCACGCAAAGGGCCGCCCAGTGGTGGCCCGCCGCCCCGCCCCACGCCGGGACCCGGCGGCCAGGTCAACTGGAAGTGGGTGCGCCGGGGTCTGGTGATTGCGGCCACGCTCTTGATCGTGCTGCCGCTCGTCACCTTCGGCATGGCCTACCTGATCGTCGACGTGCCGCAGCCCGGCGACATCCGCACCAATCAGGTTTCCACCATTCTCGCCAGCGACGGCACCACCGAGCTGGCGAAAATCGTGCCGCCCGAAGGAAACCGTGTCGACGTCGACATCACCCAGGTACCCCAGCACGTCCGCGACGCGGTGATGGCGGCCGAAGACCGCGACTTCTACTCCAATCCCGGTTTCTCGTTCAGCGGGTTCGCCCGCGCGATGAAGAACAACCTGTTCGGCGGCGACACCCAGGGCGGGTCCACGATCACCCAGCAGTACGTCAAGAACGCGCTGGTGGGTTCGCAGCGGGCCGGCATCGGCGGCATCACCCGCAAGGCCAAGGAGCTGGTGATCGCCACGAAGATGTCCAGCGAATGGTCCAAAGACCAAGTGCTGCAGGCATATCTGAACATCATCTACTTCGGCCGCGGGGCCTACGGCATCGCCGCGGCGTCCAAGGCCTACTTCAACAAGCCGGTCGAGCAGCTCACGGTTTCCGAGGGTGCGCTGCTGGCCGCGCTCATCCAGCGGCCCTCCAGCCTCGACCCGGCCGTCGACCCGCAGGGTGCCGAGAAGCGGTGGAGCTGGGTGCTCGACGGGATGGTCACCATCGGGGCACTGCCTGCCGCCGAACGGGCGGCGCAGGTGTTCCCGACGACGGTGCCCCCGGACCAGTCCCGCATGGAGGCCCAAACCACCGGGCCCAACGGCCTGATCGAACGCGAAGTCACCCGCGAGTTGCTCGAGCTGTTCAACATCGACGAACGCACCCTGAACACCCAGGGCCTGCAGATCACCACCACCATCGACCCACAGGCGCAGAAGGCCGCCGAGGACGCGGTGAACGACTACCTCGACGGCCAGGATCCCGACATGCGCGCCGCGGTGGTGTCCATCGACCCGAAAACCGGTGGGGTCGAGGCCTATTACGGCGGCCCCGACGCCAACGGCTTCGACTTCGCCCAGGCCGGCCTGCAGACGGGCTCGTCGTTCAAGGTGTTCGCGTTGATCGCCGCGCTGCAGCAGGGCATCGGCTTGGGCACCCA
Organism: Mycobacterium sp.; assembly: GCA_049280695.1. Classification (GTDB taxonomy): domain Bacteria; phylum Actinomycetota; class Actinomycetes; order Mycobacteriales; family Mycobacteriaceae; genus Mycobacterium. The sequence continues at coordinate 970 of JBAPQQ010000056.1, read as the reverse complement.
GGTGGACAGCTCGCCGCTGGACGTCAACGGAATCAAGATCACCAACGTCGAGGGCGAAAGCTGCGGCACCTGCAACATCGCCGAGGCGCTGAAGCGGTCGCTGAACACCAGCTACTACCGCCTGATGCTGAAGCTGAAGAACGGCCCGGCCGACGTGGCCGCCGCAGCCCATGAAGCCGGTATTGCCGAAAGCTTCCCCGGTGTCGAGCACACGTTGTCCGAGGACGGCCAAGGCGGGCCGCCGAACAACGGAATCGTGTTGGGCCAGTACCAGACCCGGCCCATCGACATGGCGTCGGCGTATGCCACCATCGCCGCCTCAGGCATGTACCGGGCCCCGCACTTCGTGCAGAAGGTGGTCAACGCCGAGGGCGAGGTGCTGTTCGACGCCGGCACGCAGGAGAGCGGCGGCGAGCGGCGCATCGACGAGGCGGTCGCCAACAACGTGATCTCGGCGATGCAGCCGATCGCCGGATACTCCAACGGCCACAACCTCGCCGGCGGACGCCCGTCGGGCGCCAAGACCGGTACCACGCAGCTCGGCGACACCGGTCAGAACAAGGACGCCTGGATGGTGGGTTTCACGCCGTCGCTTGCGACGGCGGTGTGGGTCGGCACCGCGCGCGGCGACAAGCCGCTGCAGAACAAGTGGGGGTCGCCGGTGTGGGGCTCGACTCTGCCGTCGGACATCTGGAAGGCCACGATGGACGGCGCGCTGAAGGGCACCGACAACGAGTCGTTCCCGAAGCCGACGTCGATCGGCGGATACGCGGGCGTGCCTGCAGCGCCCCCACCACCGCCGCCGACCTCGTCGCCGTCGCCGTCACCGACGCCGACGACACCGGGTGAGGTGATCCAGCCGACCATCGAAGTCGCGCCCGGGATCACGATCCCGATCGGCCCGCCCACCACCGTCCCGGCGGCCCCGCCGCCCGGTGATGACGTCAGCCCGCAGGGCCCGGCCCCCGGG
>JBAPQQ010000055.1:0-2955 GCA_049280695.1 Mycobacterium sp. | reverse complement strand
ATGGAAGGACGGCGAGGCGCTGTTCTTGCGGTGCAACATCTGGCGCGAAGCGGCCGAGAACGTCGCGGAAAGCCTCACCCGCGGGTCGCGGGTGATCGTGACCGGACGGCTCAAGCAGCGCTCGTTCGAAACCCGTGAGGGTGAGAAACGCACGGTCGTCGAGGTCGAGGTCGACGAGATCGGCCCGTCGCTGCGGTATGCCACGGCCAAGGTCAACAAGGCCAGCCGGGGCAGCGGCAGCGGCGGATTCGGCGGCGGTTCGCGGCAATCGGCCGGCCAGGCCGCCACCGACGATCCGTGGGGCAGCGCACCCGCGGCGGGCTCCTCGGGCGGCAGCGACGACGAGCCGCCCTTCTAACAGACCGCCCTGCCGAAACGCAATCGAGAAAGAGAAAGATTCATGGCGAAGTCCAACAAGCGACGCCCCGCCCCTGAGAAACCGGTGAAGACGCGCAAGTGCGTGTTCTGCTCCAAGAAGGGCAAGGGCCAGGTCATCGACTACAAGGACACCGCGCTGCTGCGCACGTACATCAGCGAGCGCGGCAAGATCCGCGCCCGGCGTGTGACCGGAAACTGCGTGCAGCATCAGCGCGATGTCGCGATCGCGGTGAAGAACGCGCGTGAGGTGGCGCTGCTGCCGTTCACGTCGGCCACCCGCTGAGCCGACACCGATCGAACAGGAACGACGATGAAACTGATCCTCACCGCCGAAGTCGACCACCTCGGTTCGGCCGGCGACCTCGTCGAGGTCAAAGACGGCTACGGCCGGAACTTCCTGCTGCCCCGCGGCCTGGCGATAGCGGCCACCCGCGGCGCCGAAAAGCAGGCCGACGACATCCGGCGTGCCCGTGATGCCAAGACAGTCCGCGACCGCGAACACGCGGCCGAGCTGAAGACCGCGCTCGAAGGCCTCGGCGCCGTATCGCTGCCGGCACGGACGTCGGGTGACTCGGGCAAGCTGTTCGGCTCGGTGACCGCTGCCGACGTCGTGTCGGCGATCAAGAAGGCAGGCGGGCCGAACGTCGACAAGCGCATGGTCCAGATGCCACGGGCGCACATCAAGTCGCTGGGCAGTCATCCGATCGTCGTGCGGCTGCATTCCGACGTCCAGGCCACCGTGGCACTCGAGATCGTCGCGGAGTAAGCACCCGAATCCGCCTGAAGTTCAGTCATTTTCGCGTTTGCCGGGCCCGAATTCGGGCGGGAATCGACATAGAGGCAAATTCTGTGCAAACGAGACGGCTTCGCCAGCGGAGCCCTAACCGGGCGGTTCACCGGTACGGGAGTCGCAAGTGTCTTATTTTGCGCGCGCCAGCAAACTTCAGGCGTGTCATCGGGGCGGCGAATCTAACCGTCCGTTAACCTGCGCCACAACGGCGCGCAACACAACACGCCCGGAACGGCAACCCGCCGAGACACGCCGAAGCGATTGTGATCCACAGCCCACATGGCCTTTCAAGTCGGGTTCAGCAGGGTTATGGGGATAAGTCGATCCGTCATCCACAAGTTGTCCACACCCCGTCAACACGTCTACATCCGGATATCCACACTCCGTCCACAGCTTCATCAACAGCGCCCCTTTGCAGGGGCGCCAGCAACCCTTACCGTCGGACCGTCCAGGGGTGACCTCGGCGCGTCGGGGCGGCAAGTTGTCGGCGGGGTGACTTATCGTCGGAACAGCTGAGGCGAACGTACGTTCGGGAGGAGGTGGGGCGCGCAGTGGCGGTCGTAGACGACCTGGGACATCCCGGCATGGGTGTCCCGCCGTCGAACGAAGAGTTCGGCCGTCAGCCACCCCAAGACGCCGTCGCCGAGCAGTCCGTGCTGGGCGGGATGCTTCTGAGCAAGGACGCCATCGCCGATGTGGTGGAAAAGCTCCGGCCAGGGGACTTCTACCGTCCGGCGCACCAGAACATCTACGACGTCATCGTCGACCTGTCCACCCGGGGTGAGCCCGCCGACGCGGTCACCGTTGCCGCCGAGCTGGACCGCCGCGGCCTGCTGCGGCGCATCGGCGGCGCGCCGTATCTGCACACGCTGATCTCCACAGTGCCGACGGCGGCCAACGCCGGGTACTACGCGAGCATCGTCGCGGAGAAGGCACTGCTGCGCCGGCTGGTCGAGGCCGGCACCCGAGTAGTGCAGTACGGGTATGCCGGCGCTGAAGGGTCTGACGTCGCCGAGGTGGTCGATCGCGCGCAGGCAGAGATCTACGATGTCACCGATCGCCGATTGTCGGAAGACTTTGTGCCCCTTGAGCAATTGCTGCAGCCGACGATGGACGAGATCGACGCAATCGCGTCCAGCGGAGGGCGGGCCAGCGGCGTTCCGACGGGCTTCGTCGAGCTCGACGACGTCACCAACGGATTGCACCCGGGCCAGATGATCATCATCGCGGCCCGGCCCGGTGTGGGGAAGGCGCTGGCCCTCGACACTCCTCTGCCCACGCCGACGGGCTGGACCACCATGGGCGACGTCAACGTCGGCGACGAGTTGCTCGGTGCCGACGGGACGCCGACGCGCGTGGTCGCCGCTACCCAGGTGATGTCCGGGCGTCCGTGTTACGAGGTCGAGTTTTCGGATGGCACAACGATCGTCGCGGATGAGCAGCATTTGTGGCTCACCGAGACACGAGCGTCACGAAAATCGGCTCAGGCGGCGGCGGTGGGCTACAACCGGTCCAAGAACCAGCGCACATTCGCCGCTGTGAGGACCACCGGGCAGATAGCCCAGACCCTGCGTTGCAATACCAAAGATGGTCGGCTCAACCACAGCGTGGTGAACGCTAAGCCGCTCGACCTTCCAGGCCGCGCCCTGCCTGTTCCGCCGTACACGCTCGGCGCGTGGCTGGGGGATGGGACCTCTGCCGCGGCGCAGATCACGACACAAGATCCTGAGATCGTGATGCGGATCGAGGCAGACGGTTTCGTAGCTGGGTGCCGCGCTGCCTACGGC
>JBAPQQ010000054.1:0-1748 GCA_049280695.1 Mycobacterium sp. | reverse complement strand
TGAATCCGTCGGTGGCCCGCGTTGTTGTGACCGTCGACGCCGCCGGACCTTCGGCCACGGATCTGCGCCGCATCGTCGCCGACGCCGAATTCGGCCTCACAGCCGGCGGTGCACGGCAACCGTCGATCAGCTTGCCGGGTGACGACGCTGTCGTCGTCGGCCGCACGGTCGCCGCCGCAGCCGCGAGCGTCAGTCTCGGACTGGCACTGACCGGCACCGTCATCCATGCACCCGGATTTCCCGATTTGGCATCAGTGCCAATCACTTTCGCGGACCAAGTGCCTGCGGTACGTCGCCAGCTCGAACGGCGGCTGGGGCACGACGGCGTCGACCTCCTGTTCGGTTTGGTCAACGCAACCACCGCCGCACTCACGCGTTCGCCGACAGCGGCCGCCGCGGAGATGGCAGTGCGCGGAATGCTGGCGGTCGAAGCCTGGGACAGTCGCCTGGCATGGCGCCGCAACGAACCGGAGCTCGCCGCTCACCTGGACGGCGGGGCACGTCGTCCGAACCCGATGACCGAGCCTCCCGACGGCGCCGGCGAGCGCTACGCCAATCGCGCCGGTGTGGCCGGGGCGGCCGCCGCAGCCCTGCTCGGCGTGTTGTCAGGCAACGTCCAGACGGCCGGCGCAGCCGCCCTGACGGCGCCGCCCAAGCCGCTTCGGGCATGCCGGGAAGCGTTCGGCTTTCGACTCGGTCAAGGGCTGACCATCCACCACGATGCGTTGGTGCTGCGTCCCCGGGTTCTGCGAACGCTCGACCGGCTCGACGCTGTCGTGATCGACCCCCGAGCCCTCCACACCGGTGAACTGACAGTTAGTCGCGTTGTCGGAGTGCAGAATTCGAAGCGCACCCACGCGTGGGAGGCAGTTCGCGCAGCCCTGGAGAACGATGGGCTGACACCGGGATGGCACAGGTTGTCGACGATCCCGAAAGCGGGGCGGTCCGGCAAGACCTTGATCAGCCATGTACGCGATCCGTTCGCCACTGCCGTGGTCACCGAAGCACGTCGCTCGCACTCGCGCGTGGTATCGGTGGACGATGACGGATTGCGCTCTCTGGCAAAAGGATTCGACTATCTGTTCCCCTTGGGCGATTCTGTTGACGAAGCCCTGGCGGCTGCGGTTGCCGAGCTCAAGGCCGACGGCGGCGCCATCGGACTTCTCACCACTCCCGACCTGAGGGCGGCGCACAACGCCGACGTCACCATAGGACTCGTGCGGCCAGGCCAGTTCCCCTGGGGCGCAGATGTTTTCGTTCCAGACCTGAGAGCCGTGTGGCGTATCTTCCATGCGCTGCCCGCCGCGCGGGCCGCCACCACGCGCGGCATCCGGCTGTCGGCATCGGCGTCGGCGATCGGAGCGCTGATGCTGATTCCGGGCGTGGTGGGGCGCGGCCCGGAGTCGGTCAATGCCGGGGTTGCTGCCGGTCTGTGGGCCGGATACTCCGCGGGCAACAAAGTCTTCCGCGACGCCCTGCCGGATCCAGAACCGGGCCATGACTGGCACACGCTGCCAGTCGACGAGCTGCTTCGGGTGCTGCCCCGGCCGCCCGACGAACAGCGGCGCGAACGGTCCGCCGGCTGGCGGGAGCTGCCGCCGGTCCGTGGTGCGCGGACCGCTATCGCGGGCTCGTGGCATCTTGCCACCGATTTCGGCGGGGAGATGCGCGCGAACCTGTCCGATCCGATCACGCCGTTGCTCGCCACGGGCGCCATGGCCAGCGCGCTGCTCGGCTCGCCTCTTGAC
>JBAPQQ010000053.1:0-6046 GCA_049280695.1 Mycobacterium sp. | reverse complement strand
CCCGAAGAGCATGCGGCGCGCTGGCGGGACCGGCTCGCCCGCACCCCGGGGCGATGGTTCTTGCGGTCGCGGGTGTGGCCGCGCCGTCGCCACCTCCCACGCCGGAGGAGACGTTGAAGCGGCAGCTGCGTGTCGGCGCGTTGCTGGCGGTCGTCGGCCCCGGGCTGCTTGCCGGGCTGTCCGATGACGACCCCGCCGGCATCACCACCTACTCGGTGCTCGGAGCCAACTACGGCTACCGGTTGCTGTGGGTGTTGCTGCTGTCGACGGTCGCACTCGTCATCTTCCACGGCCTTGCCGCACGGATGGGGGTGGTCACCGGCCAAGGCCTGATCGGCCTTGTTCGTCAGCGCTATGGCGTCCGGCTGGGCGGTGCGGTGCTGGCCGCGCTCGTCGTTGCCAACCTCGGCACCATCTGCGCTGAATTCGCCGGCATCGCGGCCGGATTCGAGCTTTTCGGGATCACGCGCTATCTGAGCGTTCCGGTCGCCGCGGTGATCGTGTCCCTGCTGGTGCTGCGCGGCGGTTTCCACCGCGTCGAGCACCTGCTTCTGCTCTTGTCGACCGTCTTCTTGGCGTACATCGTGTCCGGCGTGCTGGCACACCCGGACTGGGGCGCCGCAGTGCACGGAACGTTCATCCCGAGCGTGGCGCCGGGAACCCATTCGATCGCTCTGGTCACCGCCACCCTGGGCACCACGCTCGCACCGTGGGGGCTGTCGTTCATACAGTCTTACGCGGTCGACAAGAGACTGCGCACCGACGATTTGGCGCTGGAACGAGTGGACGTCGTGCTGGGTGCCGTGCTGACCGGGGTGATCGGCTTCTTCGTGGTGGTCGCGTGCGCGGCGACGCTGAATCGCGACGGCCAGACCATCGGAGACGCCGCCGACGCGGCCCGCGCCCTCGAACCGCTCGCGGGTGACGCTGCCTCGCACCTGTTCGCGCTGGGCCTGATCGGCTCGGCGTTTCTGGCCGCCTCCGTGCTGCCGCTGTCCACCGCCTACTCGGTGTGCGAATACGCGGGCGTCGAGGCAGCTCTCGACGACCCGTTCCCTGAGGCCCGCACCTTCTACCTCAGTTTCGGGATCGTCACGATGCTGGGCGCGCTGGCGGTACTGATCCCCAACGTTCCGCTCGTGACGATCCTCGTGGCCACTCAGGTGCTCAATGCCGTCCTGCTGGTGCCGCTGTTGTTCGCGATGGTCGGGCTCTGTCGTGACCCGGTTCTGATGGGCCGGTTCCGGATCGGCCGGGTGGGCACCGTTGCCTACGGGGTCATTACTGCCGCGGTGGTGGTGTGCGTCGCGGCGCTGGCGGTCACCTCGCTTGCCGGCTGACTGGTTAGGCTGTGCCGCGTGGCTGACATCGTGCCGATCGAGCTGGCTCTAGACGACCGTGAGGTGTTCACGCTGTACGCGCCGCGCTGGCGCGACGCGAACGACGAGTGGGAGGCGTTCCTCGGCAAGGACGACGACCTGTACGCGTTCGAGTCGGTAGCCGACCTGGCCGCGTTCGTCCGGTCGAACACCGACAACGACCTCGCCGACCACCCGGCGTGGCAGGCGCTGACCACGGCGTCGGCTCACAAGCTCGAACCCAAGGCCGACAGGCGCTACGACCTGGTCAACGTCTACGAGCTGCTCGCCGAGAAGCCGACAACCGAATCCGTCGAAGACGTTGCCGGCACTCTCGCGATCGCGTCGGCGATCGGATCGGTGTGCGAGTTGCCCGCCATCAGCAAGTTCTTCAATGGCAACCCGGTGCTGGCCTCAGTGTCGGGCGGCATCGCCGACTTCTCGGACAAGGCGGGGCTGCGGCGCTGGAACGAGATCGGCGCCGTCGTCGGCAAGGGCTGGGACAAGGTGATCGACGCGATCGAAGAGGTGATCTCGACACCCGAGGTCGACGCCGACGCATCCGCAAAGGCTCAGGCCGAGCTCGACGAGCCGGCGCCCGAGGAGGACGAGGACCAAGCCGACGAGGCCGTCGAGGAGGAGGCTGCCGAGGCCGCCGAGGAGACCGAAACCGCGGCGGAGGAGGCTCCCGGCGGCGGCGTCGTGCTCGGCGCCGACGAAGACTTCTGGGCCAAGGTCGGTATCGACCCGATCCGGTTGATGACCAGCGCCGGCACGTTCTACACGCTGCGGTGCTACCTCGACGACGCGCCGATCTTCCTCGGCCGCAACGGCCGGATCAGCGTGTTCGGCTCGGAGCGGGCGCTGGCACGGTACCTGGCCGACGAACACGACCACGATCTGTCCGATCTCGCGACCTACGACGACATCCGCACCGCCGCCACCGACGGGTCACTGCGCGTGGACGTCACCGAGGACAACGTGTACGTTCTGACGGGCATCGCGGACGACCTTGCCGACGGTCCCGAGGCGATCGACCGCGACCAGCTGGAGTTGGCCGTCGAACTGCTGCGTGACGTCGGCGACTACTCCGAAGACAGCACCGTCGACGACGTTCTGGAGCCTGACACGCCGCTGGGCAAGGTGCTGGCTCACGTGCTGGATCCCGACAAGGCCCGCAAGCCGGGCGGCCCGTACGCCAAGGCGGTCGATCAGTGGACCGAGTTGGAAAGCTTCGTCGAATCGCGGCTGCGCCAGGAGTGAGGCGGTCAGTCCCGCAGGTCGGCGCTGAGCAATACCACCGAGTGAGCGTCGGCCCGGTACTTGGAGCCCGCAACAGCAGCACCAGAAGCGAGGCCGGCGATGTCGTCCGGCGGATCCAGCGCAGTGTCCACGATGCGCCGCCACGGCAGGGACACGCTTGCCACAGAAGGGAGTTCGAAGTCGAGAGGATGGTCGTAACTGTTGAGTATCCCGTGCACCATCCGGGTGCCGATCACGCTTCTGACGGTGAGCGCCAGCGCGTGCGAGTCGTCCGACCAGTCCGGCTGGTGCAGTCCAACGCCGTGGAACTCCACCAGCGAGCGCTTCAGGAACTCGACCAGCGGCAGCCCGTGTATCACCTGCGTCATGTCCAGATCGAGCCGCAGGTCGACAAGCCCGCGCACGAACCGGCGGATCTCGGCGTATCGATCCACCAATGACCAGTCGAACCAACCGATTTCGTTGTCCTGACAGAACGGGTTGTTGTTCCCGCGCTGAGTGCGGCGAACCTCGTCGCCCATACAGATCATCGGCACGCCCATCGCAATCAACGTGATGCTGAGCATGTTCTTCACCCGACGGGTGCGCATGAGCTCGATCGCCGGGTCGTCCGACGGGCCTTCGACGCCGCAGTTGACGGAGTAGTTCTCGTCGGCGCCGTCCACGTTGTCCTGAAGGTTCGTTTCGTTGTGCTTGCGGGTGTAGGACACCAGGTCGTTGAGTGTGAACCCGTCGTGGCAGGCCACGAAGTTGATGCTGTGTTCGACATCGGAGAGCCGGTGGCCGAACAGGTCGGGGCTGGCGAGCAGGCGGTTGGGCAGCAGTGGGACGGTGCCGCGATCCCCGCGGGAGAACCGGCGAATGTCGTCGCGGAACTTGCCATTCCACTCGCGCCAGCGGTGGCCGACGAACGAGCCGAGCTGGTACAGGCCCCCGACGTCCCACGCCTCTGCGATCAGCTTGGTGCCGGCCAGCACGGGGTCGTTCTCGATGTCGAAGAGGATGGGCGGGTGGGCCATTGGAGCGCCGGACGTGTCACGCGTCAGCGCAGACGCGAGGTCGAAGCGGAACCCGTCGACGTGCATCTGGTCTACCCAGTGATGCAGTGCGTCGACGATCATGCGCCGCGCCACCGAGTGGTTCGCGTTCACGGTGTTCGCGCAGCCGGTGCAGTCGAGATAGCCCGCCGGGTCCGCCGGCTTCAGCAGGTAGTAGGCCCGGTTGTCCAGCCCGCGCCAGCAGAACGTGGGCCCGTCGGCGCCGCCCTCGGCGGTGTGGTTGAACACCACGTCCAGAATCACCTCGATGCCGGCGCGGTGGAGTTGCTTGACCATGTCGCGGAATTCGTCAAGTGCGGCAAGGGGATCGGCGGTCGACGCGTAAGCCGTATGCGCCGCGAAGAACGACACCGGGCTGTAGCCCCAATAGTTGACCAGGCCCGGCGGCGCGTCCTGAGGATCGAAGGCCTGAACCGGCATGAGTTCGACCGCGGTGATCCCCAGCGACTGCAGGTAGGGGATCTTGGCGGTGAGGCCGGCATAGGTGCCGGCCAGGCGGCGGTCGACCCCGCTGCTCGGGTCGACGGTGAAGCCCCGGACGTGCATCTCGTAGATGACCGCGCGGGCAAACGGCCGGTCGAGCAGAACGTCGCCCTCCCAGTCGTACGCCGAGAGATCGGCGACAACGCTTTTCATGGCTGTGCGCGGATCCCTGTCGGGGCGGGCGCCGGCCCCGCGGTCATAGTTTCGTGGCACCGCCACCGCGACGCCGTAAGGGTCGAGCAGCAGCGCCGAGGCGTCGTGTCGCAACCCGGCGGCCGGATCAAAGGCGCCATGCACGCGCCACGCGTAGACCTGTCCGGGCTCGACGTCGGGCACCAGCACATGCCAGAAGTACGCGGTCCGGTTGTGCAGCGAGTCCAGCGTCATCACCCGGGCCGGCCTCGGGTCGTCGACGTCGTCGAAGAGCAGCAGTTCAACACCCACGGCAGTGCTGGACCACACCGAGAAGTTGGTGCCGCCGTCCACGCGACGGGCGCCCAATGGAGACGCGCGACCCGCAGTCCCGCTGCGACCGAAGTCCATGCCGTTCATTGTCGGTCCGACTCGTCTGGCTTTGAGTCCCTTTCGTCGACCGGCTTGACTGTCACGCCTACCCGATCAGCACCGCGAACCGCGGCTTGATCACGTCGTCGATGATCGCCAGCCGCTCGTCGAACGGGATGAACGCCGACTTCATCGCGTTGATGGTGAACCGCGCCAGGTCGCTCCAGCCGTAGCCGAATACCTCGACCAGCCGCAGCATCTCCTGGCTCATGGTGGTGTCGCTCATCAACCGGTTGTCGGTGTTGACGGTCACCCGGAAACGCAGCCGGGCCAGCAGGTCGAACGGATGCTCGGCGATGCTGCGCACAGCGCCGGTCTGCACGTTGGAGCTGGGGCACATCTCCAGCGGTATGCGCTTGTCCCGCACGATGGCCGCGACACGCCCCAATGTGTATGTGCCGTACTGGTTTTCGGTGATGTCGTCGACAATGCGCACGCCATGGCCGAGCCGGTCGGCACCGCAGAAGGCGATCGCCTCGTGAATGGAGGGCAGGCCGAATGCCTCTCCGGCGTGAATCGTGAACCGGCCGTTGTGTTCTCGCATGTACTCGAATGCGTCGAGATGACGCGTCGGAGGGTGGCCGGCCTCGGCGCCCGCAATGTCGAAGCCGACGACACCGTTGTCGCGGAACCGGATCGCCAGCTCTGCGATCTCCAGTGAGCGGGCCGCGTGTCGCATCGCGGTGACAAGGCAACGCACGGTGATGATGCGCCCCTCGGCGCGCATGGCCTTCTCGCCGTCGGCGAACCCGGCCAGCACCGCGTCGACGACGTCGTCCAGCGACAGTCCCTCACCGATGTGCAACTCCGGCGCGAACCGCACCTCGGCGTAGACGACGTTGTCGGCGGCCAGGTCTTCGACGCACTCGCAGGCCACCCGGTACAGCGCCGCCCGCGTCTGCATCACCCCGACCGTGTGCGCGAACGGCTCGAGGTAGCGCACCAGCGAACCGCTGTGCGCCGCGGTGCGAAACCACGCGGCCAGCTCGTCGACATCGCTAACAGGTAACTCCCGATACCCGACCTGCTCGGCCAGCTCCAGCACGGTCGCGGGGCGCAGGCCGCCGTCCAGGTGGTCGTGCAGCAGGGCCTTGGGCGCCTGTCCGATCATCTCGGGGGTCAGCGGGGTGGTCATGCCACGATTCTGTCGATGACGAGCGGGCGTGGGGCGAATTCGCCGATCGTCCAGCCGCCGTCGAGTTCGGCGAGCGCGGGCTTGAGCCGCGAGGCACTGTCGGTGTAGACGGTGAACACCGGGTCCCCGGCCGCCACCGGCTCGCCGGGGCGCTTGTGAATCCGCACTCCGGCCCCGTGCTGCAC
>JBAPQQ010000052.1:0-2597 GCA_049280695.1 Mycobacterium sp. | reverse complement strand
CGTCGAGCCCGTGCGCCCACGTCTCCATCAGCCGAGCCGTGGCCATCGACGCCGCGCTCATCGGCGGCCCGAACCACGGCAGCTTGCGCGTGGAGGGCACCTCCAGCAGCGCTGCGTGCAGGTGGTGCCGGGTCGCTCGCCAGTCGGCGAGCAGGTCGGCGGCCGGGCGGCTCGCCTCTTCCTCGGCGGCTGCGTCGACAAATCCGGCCGGGTCGGTGGCGGCCGCCGTGAGCAACTCGCCGAACGCGGGCTGGTCGGCGACGGAGGCCAGCGCCACCCGATCGGTCCACAGCAGGTGGCCGATCTGGTGGGCGATTGTCCATCCAGGCGCGGGTGTCGGCTCCCGCCAACGGTTTTCGGGCAGCGGCGCGACCAGCGCATCCAGCTCGTCGGTTTCGGCTCGCAGATCGTCGACGATCGGACCGGCATCGGCCATGCCGGCAACCCTAGCCTCTGTGCTCGGCCGGCCCGCGCCGGCCGACCGCGGTGTGCACCACCAGGCCGGCCAGGTAGATGCCGGCGCCCGTCAATGCCAGTGCCGGGGAGTGCCCGTCGGCGGGAATCACCGCCGCGGTCACCGCTGTCGCACCGACGAACGACAGCCAGAACAGTGAGTCCTGCACCGCGAACACGTGGCCGCGCCGCGGATCGTCGACGTCGATCTGCATCGCGTTGTCGGCGCACAGCTTGACGACCTGCCCGGCGGCGCCCAACAGGAACGCGCACACGATGATCACCGGCAGCAACAGAGTCGAGGCGACCAGTTGCACGGCGGCGGCTGCAACCAGGGCGGCGTTGGCGGCGGCGAACCGACCGGCGCGCCGCACGATCGCCGGCGTCAGCAGGGTCGCGATGAACGAACCTGTACCGGTGGCCGCGGCGAACAGGACGGCGACACCCAAGCCGGCGACCACCCGCGCCTCGGTGTGCCGCACCATCACCAGCATCAGCATGCTGTTGACGCCGAACACGACCCGGTGCGCGGCGAGCCCGGAGAGGGTGGCCGCCACGCTGGGTGCGCTGACAACCGTCCGCCAGCCGTGCAGCCAGCCGGTGGCGACCGCGTATACCGCTGACCCGTGGACCGCGCCGGCGGTGTTGTCGGGGCCCAGACTATGGTGCGTGAACCGCAACGCCAGCAGCAGAGCAATGATCACGGGCACCGCGACGATGAAAATGATTGTGGCAGAACCGGTGTCGTTCGCTCCGAACAGCCAGCGGGGCAACAGCATGAAGTTGGCACCGAGGAACGCCGAGACGGCGCCGATGGCGGCAGCGAGTGCGTTCATGCTCACCACTTCGTCGCGGGGCACCACGTGGGGAAGCGATGCCGACAGACCGGAAGAGACGAAGCGGCTGACGCCGTTGACGAGAAGTGCGCCCGCAAGCACCGCCCGCCCGTCCGCGCCGACGGCCAGCAGCGTGCCGACGCCGGCGATCAGCACGATCCGGGCTGCGTTGGCGCCCACCAGCACATAACGACGGTCCCATCGGTCCATCAGCGCTCCGGCGAACGGACCGACGAGCGAGTAGGGCAGGAACAAGACCGCGAACGAGCCGGCGATCGCCCAGGGCGTCGCGGCGCGGTCGGGATTGAACAGGATGGCACCGGCCAGCCCGGCCAGGAACAGACCGTCGCCGAACTGGCTGGCGATCCGCACCGCCAGCAGGCGGCCGAACGCGGGCAGGGCGCGTATCGATCGCCACACCGCGGCCGGTGCGCGCACGTCAACCACCGAAGTCACTCCCTGCCGCCCGTCGCCGGAGAGCGACGAGCAACTCAGGGTACAAATATCCGGATCGTCCAGTCGGTGATCGCCCCAATTGCCCTGTGCTGGTGACATGATGGTGACGTGGCCCACTCAGAAGACCCGGAGGACGGCACCGACTTCGACGCCCCGACCGCCCACCGGGTGCGGTCGGGGACTCTGCTGTTGGCCAACACCGATCTGCTGGAGCCGACGTTTCGGCGCAGTGTGATCTACGTCGTGGAGCACAATGACGGCGGCACCCTCGGGGTCGTGCTCAACCGGCCCAGCGAAACCGCGGTGTACAACGTGCTTCCGCAATGGGCGAAGCTCACCGCGAAACCGAAGACGATGTTCATCGGCGGCCCGGTGAAGCGTGACGCTGCGCTGTGCCTGGGGACCCTGCGGGTCGGGGTCACCTGTGACGGTGCGGCCGGGCTGCGCCATGTCCAGGGCCGCATGGTGATGGTCGACCTCGACGCCGATCCCGACTCGATAGCCCCCATGGTCGAGGGGGTGCGGATCTTCGCCGGGTACTCGGGCTGGACGATCGGCCAGCTGGAAGGCGAGATCGAGCGGGACGACTGGATCGTGTTGTCGGCATTACCTTCTGACGTGCTGGTCGAACCCCGGGCCGACCTCTGGGCGAGGGTGCTGCGCCGTCAGCCGTTACCGTTGTCGCTGTTGGCGACGCACCCGATCGACATCAGCCGCAACTAGGCTAGAAGCCTGAACCGACTGCGCAGTAACAGAATTCGTCACCGGCACGACAGCGTGCAGGCTGCGCAACGCATTTCTCCGTAGCCTTCACAGGGCTTGGAGTCGTGCGCCGGCCCCGCATGCATGAAG
>JBAPQQ010000051.1:0-8898 GCA_049280695.1 Mycobacterium sp. | reverse complement strand
CGCGCCGTCGTTAATGTCTCGGGGGCGCGAGAGCCGCTCGACCGAACTCAGTGCGCGAAGTGTCTTGCCCCGGTGAGATACAGCGACACGCCCGCCGCCGCAGCCGCCGAGGTGACGACGTCGTCGCGCATCGAGCCGCCCGGGTGCACGATCGCCTTGACCCCGGCAGCCGCCAGCGTCTCCAGCCCGTCGGGAAACGGGAAGAACGCGTCTGAGGCGGCGACGGCTTCCCGTACCCTGTCCCCGCCGCGCTCGACGGCAAGCCGCGCCGCGTCGACCCGGTTCACCTGGCCCATGCCGACGCCCACGGTCGCGCCGTCCTTGGCGACGACGATGGCGTTGGACTTCACCGCACGGCACGCCCGCCACGCGAATTTGAGATCGGACAGGGTCGCCGGATCGGCCGGCTCGCCCGCCGCCAGGGTCCAGTTCAGCGGGTCGTCGCCGGAGGCGTCCAGCGCATCCCGTTCCTGTAGCAGCAGCCCGCCCGACACCTGCTTGAACTCGAGCCCGCCGACCCCCGGCTCGGAAGCCATGAGCACCCGGATGTTCTTCTTGCGGGCCAGCACCTCCACCGCGCCGTCTTCGTAGGCCGGGGCGATGATCACCTCGGTGAAGATGTCGGCGACGGTCTGGGCCATCTCGACCGAGACCGTCGTGTTGGCCGCGATCACGCCGCCGAACGCGCTAACCGGATCGCAATCGTGGGCCTTGCGGTGCGCGTCGGCGACAGAGACCGACGAGATCGCGATGCCGCAGGGGTTTGCGTGTTTGATGATCGCGACGCACATCTCGTCGTGGTCGAACGCCGCCCGCCATGCCGCGTCGGCATCGGTGAAGTTGTTGTAGGACATCTCTTTTCCATGCAGCTGCTCGGCCTGCGCCAAGCCCGGCCACGCGGCGTCGTCGACGTACACCGCCGCCCGCTGGTGCGGGTTCTCCCCGTACCGCAGTACCGCCGACCGTCGCCAGGTGCCGGCGAACCAGGGCGGCAAGGGCCCGCCGTCGGGAGACAAGACTGATTCCATCCACCCCGCGACTGCGACGTCGTACTCGGCGGTATGTCGAAATGCCAACGCCGCCAACTTCTTTCGCTCAACCAGTGTGAACCCGCCGGCCCGCACAGCGGCCAGCACGCCGTCGTAGCCCAGCGGGTCGGTGACCACCGCGACGCTGGGATGGTTCTTGGCCGACGCGCGCACCATCGCGGGCCCCCCGATGTCGATCTGCTCGACACACTCGTCGACGTCGGCGCCGGACTCCACCGTCTCGCTGAACGGATACAGGTTGACCACCACCAAGTCGAACGGCGCGATCTGGTGCTGCCGCAGCGCCTCGACGTGCTCGGGTTTGCGCGTATCGGCGAGCAATCCGGCATGCACCATCGGATGCAGCGTCTTGACCCTGCCGTCGAGGATCTCGGGAAAACCGGTGACGAACTCGACTGGAGTCACCGGAATGCCGGTGTCTGCAATGGTTTTCGCGGTGGAGCCGGTGGAGACGATGTCGACGCCCGCGCTGTGCAACCCTCGCGCCAGATCGAGTAGACCGGTCTTGTCGTAGACGCTGACCAGCGCGCGCCGAATCGGCCTGCGGCCGTGCTGCGCTCCGCTGTATTGCTCCTCGCGTCCGCCAGTCATCCTATGGTCGCCTTTCGTCCGGTCCATGTCACGCCGCGAGTGGCCACGTCGGCGATCACATCTGCCAGCAGTCGTCTTTCGACGACCTTGATCCGTTCGTGCAAGCTCCCGTCGTCGTCGTCGTCACGCACCGCGACGGCCTCCTGCGCCAGGATCGGCCCGGTGTCGGTGCCGGCGTCGACGAGATGGACCGTGCAACCGGTGACCTTCACGCCGTAGGCGAGTGACTCGGGCACGGCGTGCGCGCCGGGGAAAGCCGGCAAGAGCGCGGGATGCGTATTGACGATGCGGCCCATGTAACGCGAAAGAAACTGTGGGCCAAGGATCTTCATGAACCCAGCGGAGACGATGAGGTCGGGCGTATGTTCCGCGGTGGCGTCGGTGACCGCCGCGTCCCAGGCGGCGCGGTCACCGTAGTCCGACAGCCGGACGCGGTACACCGGAATGTCGGCGGCTTTCGCGATGTCGACGGCTGGGCAGTCGCGGTCGACCCCGACGGCTACCACCCGGCCCGGGTAATCGGCGACGGCCGTGGCCAGCAGTGACGCCAGCAGCGATCCGGTCCCCGAAGCCAGCACGACGAGCCGTGCCGGCGCGGTGGGTGGCACGCGGAGCGGCTGTTGCACGCTGGCAGCCTAATCGGCGGGATCACGGTTTTCGTCACCAGCCGGGGGCGGGTTGATGACGTCGGCGTCCGCTTCGGGCTCGGGTTCGGGCTCGGGCTCCGCTTCGGGCTCGGGTTCTGGTTCCGGCCGGGGCCGCGGCCGTCGCGCAATGCCACCGGCCATCGC
Source organism: Mycobacterium sp. (assembly GCA_049280695.1). GTDB lineage: Bacteria > Actinomycetota > Actinomycetes > Mycobacteriales > Mycobacteriaceae > Mycobacterium. Next base: position 6,467 of record JBAPQQ010000051.1, on the reverse strand, counting down.
CACGGTCAGCCCGCCGATCCCGGCGAACCACAGGAACACCGCCGGCCCGAAGGTGCCCTGGTCCACACCGACATCGCCGAAGTTGCCGAGCCGGCCGCCCGCGGCGCAGCCCAGCAGCACCATCGTCGCCGTTGCGAGCAGAGCCGCAATCCCGAGCTTGGCGAACGCGGCCAGCGCCGGCAGCGGCCGTCGCGCGCACTGCTGTCCCAAAGCGACACCGGCTGCCGCTGCGGCGATCAGCCAGATCACCCAGATCGGACCCAGCGGGGGCGTCGGCGCGGCCGCGAGTACGGGCAGCGCCGGCATGTCGCCGCCGAACACGGTGAACGCGCTGAACGTCGCCACCCCGACATGGGCACTGGAGCCGACCGCGACTGCCGACGTCCCGACGATCACATTGGGCAGGTACAGCATCGACAGCACCGTCAGGCTGAACTGTCCGAACAGCGAGTCGGTGATCGAGTACAGCTCGTGCATCGTGCCCCAGTGCACGATCAGCGACAACGCGGTGATGGCACCGGACAGCCCCAACAGCGCCAGCACGCCCGCGGCCGCAGCGCGAACCGAGTCCAGCAGCCACAGCGGCAGCGAGAACGTCTGCAGCAGCCGCGGCCCGATCCGCAACCCGACGCCGGACAGCGCGCCGATGAGGTGTACCGCCAGGACGCCGCCGAACGCCCGGAGCGCGTTCGGCGTCTGCAACTCCGTCATCACGGATGCGGCATCGTGGATCACGGCCAGCGCGACCGCCGTCAGCAACAGCGGGCCGCCCAGCGCAGACGCGACGATCCAGCGGATCACGAACCACGAGCCGGTCACCGGCGTGGCACGGCCGGTGGTCCGCGCGGTGCCCCAGACCATCGCGAGCACCGGCAGCAGCGGCATCACCGACAGCTCGCGACCGCCGATGGTCACTGGAACCTGGTGCACACCGAGCCACATGCTCGCGGTCGCGCCCAGCGCGCCGGTCATGTCGCTGTTGGCGGCGACCAGCTGGATGAGCACGACGGCAGCGATCACCAGCAGCGCCACCAGGGACGGACCGAACGCAACCGTCAGCAGGTCGCGGGGCTGGCGCGGGCCCGCCGCCCCGCTGCGGCCCGCCAACGGCTTAGAAGCCACGCCTTTCTATGACGGCGGAGGGCCGGACGGCGACGACGAGGGGTCCTGGGTGGGCACCTGCTGGGTGCGCGCCTCGTGCTGCGGCGGTTGCTGCTCTTGCGGGGCCTGCGAGTTCGGCGGCGCGGCGTACGTCGGGAAGCCGGTGGGCGGCGTCGGAGGGCTCGAGTCCTGGCCCGGGGCGGAGTAGCCCCCGGTCGACGGGGCCTGGCCGGGACCACCGCCGGGATAGCCGCCGTACTGCGGATAACCCTGCGGCTGCCTGATCGTCTGGGTGGGCTGCGACGACGGCGGTGGCTGCGACCCGCCGTGCTGCGGGCCCGGAATCTGCTGCGGCTGACCGTAATACCCGCCGCCGTAGTGCTGCTGGTACGGGTCGTACTTGGGCCGCGGCGCCGGCGGTGAGACGACACCGGCATCCAGCAGCAGCGCGCCGAACGCGGCGATGGTCTGCAGCGCCGAGACAACGACGATCGCCATCAGCGCCCAGCCGGAGACGTCGGCGTTCTCGATGAGGTCCCAGATGACCAGCAGGAACCCCACGGCCGCGGTCGCGGTGACAACGGGTGTGTAGTTGCCCTGTTTCGGCAGCAGCGCGATCACGGCGAACGTCGCGGCGAACAGGATCGCGATGATGGCCAGACTCGTGGCACCCCCAGGCGATACGCCGGCCTGCCACACCGGCCCGAAGGTCAACAGGTAGGCGGCCAGGCCCAGAACCGCCACCCCGGCGAGCAGATACACAGGCAGCTTGCTCGGGTCGTCCTCTCTGGAATGCTGTCCTGTCGGCGCGTAGGCGCCAGATTGCTGCGCGCCCGGGTAGCCGGGCCCCCCAGATGAGTAGGTCATAGCCTCTCCTGTGCTGTTGGCGGCGTCCGATCGGTAACCGGACCCACGCTAGCGCACCGACCTGAGACGGGGCAGTCACCTGCGACCGAGCCCCGGCTTGCAGCGTGGAACTGGAACGCGTTCTAATTCTCGGCATGGATTACGGGCTCGTTCTCTTCACCAGCGACCGCGGCATCACGCCGGCTGCGGCCGCCAAGCTCGCCGAGGACCACGGCTTTGCGACCTTCTACGTGCCCGAGCACACGCACATCCCGGTCAAGCGGGAGGCCGCGCATCCGACGACGGGCGATTCATCGCTGCCCGACGACCGCTACATGCGCACGCTGGATCCGTGGGTGAGCCTCGGCACGGCATGCGCGGTGACGTCGCGGATCCGGTTGTCGACGGCGGTGGCGCTGCCGGTCGAGCACGACCCGATCACGTTGGCGAAATCGATTGCGACACTGGACCATCTGTCCGGTGGCCGGGTGAGCCTCGGCGTCGGATTCGGCTGGAACACCGACGAACTCGCCGACCACGGGATTCCCGGCGGTCGCCGCCGCACCGCGCTGCGCGAGTACCTGGAGGCGATGCGGGCGCTGTGGACCCGGGAGGAAGCCGCCTACGACGGCGAGTTCGTCAAGTTCGGGCCGAGCTGGGCCTGGCCGAAGCCGGTGCAATCGCACGTTCCGGTGCTCGTCGGCGCCGCGGGCAACGAGAAGAACTTCAAGTGGATCGCCCGCAGCGCCGACGGGTGGATCACGACGCCGCGGGACTTCGACATCGACGAACCGGTCCGGTTGCTTCAAGACGTGTGGGCCGCCGCGGACCGCGACGGCGCGCCGCAGATCGTTGCCCTCGATTTCAAGCCGGTGCCTGAGAAACTGGCCCGCTGGGCCGAGATCGGCGTCACCGAAGTGTTGTTCGGGCTGCCCGACCGCAGCGAGGACGAGGTCGCCGCGTACGTCGAACGGCTCGCCGGCAAGCTGGCGGCCGTCGTCTAGAGGTCCCGCAGGATCGACCGCGCCAGCTCGGCCGTCGCGGACGGCGTCTTGCCGACCTTGACGCCGGCAGCCTCCAGCGCTTCCTTCTTCGCCGCGGCAGTGCCCGAAGAGCCGGACACGATCGCGCCGGCGTGGCCCATCGTCTTGCCTTCGGGAGCGGTGAAGCCGGCCACATACCCCACCACGGGCTTGGACACGTTGGCCTTGACGTAGTCGGCCGCGCGTTCCTCGGCGTCCCCGCCGATCTCGCCGATCATCACGATCAGCTTGGTGTCGGGATCTTTCTCGAACGCTTCGATCGCGTCTATGTGCGTCGTACCGATCACGGGATCGCCGCCGATGCCGATGCACGTCGAGAACCCGAAGTCGTTGAGCTCGAACATCATCTGATACGTCAGTGTGCCCGACTTGGACACCAGCCCGATCGGTCCGGTGCCGGTGATGTCGGCCGGAGTGATGCCCGCCAGCGCCTCCCCCGGCGTGATGACGCCCGGACAGTTCGGCCCGATGATCCGGGTCTTCTCGCCCTTCGAGACGTTGTACGCCCACGCATATGCGGTGTCCTGCACCGGAATTCCCTCGGTGATCACCACCAGCAGCCCGATCTCGGCGTCGACGGCCTCGATGATCGCGTCCTTGGCGAACTTGGGCGGCACGAACCCCACCGACACGTCGGCGCCGGTTTGCGCCATCGCCTCGGCGACGCTGCCGAACACCGGGCACTCGACGTCGTTGCCGTCTTTGTCCTTGTGGCTCACCGTCGTGCCGGCCTTGCGGGCGTTGACCCCGCCGACCAGCTGCGTCCCCGCCTTGAGCATCCGCGCGGTGTGGAGGCTGGCCTCCTTGCCCGTGATGCCCTGGACGATGACCTTGCTGTCCTTGTTCAGAAAGATCGACATACCAAGTCCTTTCAGGGTCCTTTCAGGCGCTCGCGGCCAGCTCGGCGGCCTTGTCGGCGGCTCCGTCCATCGTGCCCACCTCGGTCACCAGCGGGTGGTCGGCCTCGGCGAGGATGCGTCGGCCCTCCTCCACGTTGTTTCCGTCCAGCCGCACGACCAGCTGCTTGGTTGCGGCGTCGCCGAGCAACTTCAGCGCGTTGACGATGCCGTTGGCCACCTCGTCGCACGCGGTGATACCGCCGAACACGTTGACCAGCACGGCTTTCACCTGCTCGTCTCCCAGCACCACGTCCAGGCCGGCGGCCATGATCTCGGCCGAGGCGCCGCCGCCGATGTCGAGGAAGTTGGCCGGCTTGACGCCGCCGTGCTTCTCCCCGGCGTAGGCCACCACGTCCAGGGTCGACATCACCAGGCCCGCGCCGTTGCCGATGATGCCCACCTGCCCGTCGAGCTTGACGTAGTTCAGGCCGTGCTCCTTGGCCTTGAGCTCGAGGGGATCGGTGGCCTCACGGTCTTCGAACTCGACATGGTCGGGGTGCCGGAAGCCGGCGTTCGCGTCGAGGGTGACCTTGCCGTCCAGCGCCAGAATTCGGTCGTCGGGTGTGCGCACCAGAGGGTTCACCTCAACCAGCGTCGCGTCCTCGGCGACCAACGTCTCCCACAGCTTCAAGATCGTCACCGCCGCGGCATCCAGCACCTCGGCAGGCAGGTGACCTTGCTCGGCGATCGACCGTGCGAACTCCAGGTCCACGCCTTTCACCGCGTCGACGGGCACCTTCGCCAGCCGGTCCGGCTTGGTGGCGGCCACCTCCTCGATCTCCACGCCGCCCTCGACCGAGCACATCGCCAGGTACGTGCGGTTGGCCCGGTCGAGCAGGAACGAGATGTAGTACTCCTCGGCGATGTCGCTGGCCTCGGACACCAGCAGCTTCTTGACGACGTGACCCTTGATGTCCAGGCCGAGGATGTTGTTCGCGTGGGTGTAGGCGTCCTCGGGTGTCGCCGCGTACTTGACACCACCGGCCTTGCCGCGCCCACCTGTCTTGACCTGCGCTTTGACCATCACCGGCTTGCCGATCTCCTCGGCGATCGCACGGGCGTCGTCGGCGCTGGTGGTCACCCGGCCGGGCGTCGTGGGGACGTTGTGCTTGGCGAACAGCTCCTTCGCCTGGTACTCGAAAAGATCCATTGGCTCACTGTCTGTCGGCGGTGACGGGTTCGGCTCGACTGGTTAGCGGGCTCGCTCGGGGCACTTTATCCACTCGCCCCCGGGTGGTTCGAACCGCGTACCGCTCATGTGGTCGATCTCACCGGCACCTGCTCGTGATCCAAGTCACAAATGCGGCCGAATCTTGCCTCCGGGTTTGCTTAAACCGGTCCGCTTTGGTTACCGTCCTCCGAGCCAGATAACGTTTCGGTCACGGGCGAAAAGGTCTCCAGTTGGCGCAGCATCGTTTGTCCCGATCTTCGATCAGGAACTCGACGAACGCACGCCGCCGTTGGATCGACCCCGAAGACGCCGAAGTCACCGACATCATCCCGTTCAACGAGTTCGGCAGCCTCGACGACCTCGATTTCCACCAGAGCTCCGCTTTCGACGCCGACTCGCTGGTGTTGCGGGCGCCCGAACTCGACGATCTGCAAGACACGGACAACCTGACTCCCCTGCGGCTGGTGGTGCCCGGCGAGTTCCTGTCCGACCCCGCGGATGTCACCGAAGCCCCATCGCGCCGTGGACAGCACCGCAAGGACCCGACGCCCGCAGGCGTGGTGCGGGGGCGGCTGCTGATCGCGGCGATGGCTACCGGCGCAGCCGCCGCGGCAGCGCACTCCGCGGTGCAGATGTCCGACACGACGTCCAGCGAGACCGTGCTGGCCGCCGACACCTCGGCGATGCAGGGCCGCGCGACGATCGAAAGCACGCGCAGCGGCGTGCAGTTGGTATCGGTGGCCCCGGCAGCGAACTGGGCACTGCACAACGAGGAGCTGGCCAGAGGCGCGGCATTCGCTCAGGAGCGTGCGGACCGTGAGGCGCGGCTGTCCCGGCCCCTGTTCGTCAAGCCGACCACGGGCATGTTCACGTCAGGGTTCGGCTACCGCTGGGGCGTGCTGCACGGCGGCATCGACATCGCGAACTCGATCGGCACGCCGATCCTCGCCGCATCTGACGGCGTGGTGATCGACGCGGGCCCCGCCGCGGGTTTCGGCATGTGGGTGAAGCTGCGCCACTCGGACGGCACCGTGACCCTGTACGGCCACGTCAACAGCACCACCTGCAGCATCGGTCAACGGGTGATGGCCGGCGACCAGATCGCGACCATGGGCAATCGCGGCAATTCGACCGGCCCGCACCTACACTTCGAGGTTCTGCTGAACGGCACGAATCGCACCGACCCGGTGCCGTGGCTGGCTGCGCGCGGGATCAGCATCGGGTCGTTGACCGGCTGACCCGTTGTCTTCCGACGAGCCGCCGGGCGAAAGCTTCCGCGAGCGCTCCGAGGGCACGCCCGACGACACGCGTACGGGCATCATCCGTCGCCACCCCACCGGACCCGGCGATGAGCCGCTTGCGCGAAGAGCAGACGACACCGATGAGCCGCTTGCGCGAAGAGCAGAC
>JBAPQQ010000050.1:0-4388 GCA_049280695.1 Mycobacterium sp. | reverse complement strand
GGGCGGTGGCGGCCGCGCACGCCGACCCCCGGGTGTACGCCGCGGTGGCGCTGCACCCGACCCGCGCCGGTGCGCTGACGGATGTTGCCAGGGCCGAGATCGAGTTGCTGGCGGCCGATCCCCGGGTGGTGGCCATCGGCGAGACCGGACTCGACCTGTACTGGCCGGGACGACTCGAGGGCTGCGCCGAGCCGGCCGCACAGCGCGAGGCGTTCGCATGGCACATCGACCTGTCCAAGCGCAGCGGCAAGCCTCTGATGATCCACAACCGGGACGCCGACCGCCAGGTGCTCGACGTGCTGCGTGCCGAGGGCGCGCCGCGCGACGTGATCTTCCACTGCTTCTCCTCAGATGCCCAGATGGCGCGGGACTGCTTGGACGCCGGCTGGCTGCTGAGCCTGTCGGGCACCGTCAGCTTCAGGAACGCCACCGCCCTGCACGAGGCCGCCCGCCTGATCCCACCGGACCAGTTGCTGGTCGAGACCGACGCGCCATATCTCACTCCGCACCCCTACCGCGGCGCCCCCAACGAGCCGTACTGCCTGCCTTACACCGTGCGGGCGCTCGCCGACCTGACGGGCCGACCCGCCGAAGACCTCGCCGCAGACGCGACAGCAAACGCAGTCCGGGTGTACGGGGTGGCGCCGGCCGGTTGACCCCGCGACCGGCGTCAGCGCTGCGACCTCGTCTTTACCGCGGAAAGACTTGCAGCAAACTCGGGAGGAACGCGCGCGCGACCCCTGGCTCCCGCCAACTGACGGTCTGCGACAAACGTCAGCGACCGCAATGTGAGCCACGCCTCAACCCGCGCTTGAGATTTGCCTCCGATAGGGGTGTTCGTTACCGTGCTGTGATCACCTCGGGCCCCGAGCCCTTAGCAAATGACGTCAACAGTCGGGATAGACGCCACTTTGAATGCATTGACAAAGCTTCACCAAACGAATTCCCCGGTAATGCGTGCCCTCGTCGGCGCGCTCCTGCTTGTTCTGGCAGGCGCGGGAAGCTATGCCGTCTCGGTGCACAAGACCGTCACGCTTGACGTCGACGGGTCGGCGATGACGGTGTCGACCATGAAGTCACGGGTGATCGACGTCGTGGCCGAGAACGGTTTCACCGTCGGCAAGCGCGACGACCTTTACCCGGCCGGCGAGCAAGCCGTCCACCAGGCCGACACGATCGTGCTGCGCCGCAGCCGCCCGGTAGAGGTGTCGATGGACGGCCAACAGAGCAGGCAGATGTGGACCACCGCGTCGACAGTCGACGAGGCGCTTCACCAGCTGTCGATGTCCGAGGCGGCTCCCGCCGCGGCGTCGCGGTCCAGCCGGCTGCCGCTGGCCGGGATGGCGCTGCCTGTGGTCAGCCCGAAGAACGTTCACATCGACGACGGCGGCGTGCTTGCCGAGCGGCGGCTGGCTGCGCCCACGGTCGAGGCGTTGCTCGCTGCGGCCGGAGCGCCGCTGGAGCAGGCCGACAAGGTGGTGCCTCCGCCCTCGACCCCGGTCACCGAGGGGATGACCGTGGTCGTCACGCGAATCCGCATGCAGAAGGTCACCCAGCGGGTGCCGCTGCCGCCGCCGGCGCAGAAGATCCCTGATCCGCAGCTGAACATGAGCCGCCAGGTCGTCGACGACCCGGGGACCCCGGGAGAGCAGGATGTCACGTTCGCGGTGTCCATCGTCAACGGTGCGGAGACCGGACGCCTGCCGGTGGCCAACGAGGTGATCACGCCGGCGCGCCCGTCGGTGCTGCGCGTCGGCGCCAAGCCCGGCACCGAGGTTCCGCCGGTGAGCAACGGCGCGACGTGGGATGCCCTGGCCGGCTGCGAAGCGGGCGGCAACTGGGCTATCAACACCGGCAACGGCTTCTACGGCGGCGTCCAGTTCGACCAGAACACCTGGGAACGCAGCGGCGGCCTGCGCTACGCCGAGCGTGCCGATCTGGCCACCCGCGAGGAGCAGATTGCGATTGCGACGGTGACGCAGCAACGCCAGGGGTGGGGTGCGTGGCCGGTGTGCAGCGGACGAATCGGAGCGCGCTGACAACCCAGCTACTTGGCCGTGCGGAAATCCGGCGGCTGGCAACCGAACTCGACTTCCGGCCGCGAAAGTCCCTGGGGCAGAACTTTGTTCACGACGGCAACACCGTCCGTCGGATCGTGACGGCCTCCGCCGTCGGCCACGGCGACCACGTGCTCGAGGTAGGGCCGGGTCTGGGGTCGCTGACGCTGGGCCTGCTGGACAAGGCCGCCGCGGTGACGGCGGTTGAAGTCGACCCCGTGCTCGCCGAGCGGCTGCCGCAGACGGTGGCCGAGCACTCCACCTGCGAGGCCCGGCGCCTCACGGTGCTGAACAGAGACATCCTCACGCTGCGCCGCGAAGAACTCGAGGACGGCCCCGCCGGGCTGCCGACCGCGCTCGTGGCCAACCTGCCCTACAACATCGCAGTTCCGGCGCTTCTGCACCTGCTGGCGGAATTCCCGTCGATCCGCGTGGTGATGGTCATGGTGCAGGCCGAGGTGGCCGAACGGCTGGCCGCCGAGCCCGGCGGTAAGGAGTACGGCACGCCGAGCGTCAAGGCGCGCTTCTTCGGGCAGGTGCGCCGCTGCGGGACGGTGGCGCCCACGGTTTTCTGGCCGATCCCCCGGGTGTACTCGGGCCTGGTGCGCATCGACCGCTACCAGACCCCGCCGTGGCCCACCGACGACGCGTTCCGCCGCGCGGTGTTCGCTCTCGTGGACATCGCCTTCGGGCAGCGCCGCAAGACCGCCCGCAATGCGTTCGCGGAGTGGGCGGGTTCGGGCAACGAGTCGGCACGGCGGCTGCTGACGGCCAGCATCGACCCGGCGCGGCGCGGTGAAACGCTCACGGTCGCCGACTTCGTGCGACTGCTGACGCGATCGGGCGTCGTGGCGGGTGACTCTACCGCGCCAGGACTCGGCTGACCGCGGCGACGAACTCTGCGCAAGACGGGTACCGCAGTTCCGGGTCCTTCGCCATCGCCTTGCCGATCACCCCGTCGAAAGCCCGGGGTAGCCACGGGTGTGTCCGCGATGGGTAAGGCGGCGGTTCGTTCAGGTGGGCCTCGGCCAGCTCGGCAGCCGTGGCAGCGGTGAACGGTGTTGTGCCCGTGACCAATTCGACGGTAGCGCACGCCAGTGCGTATTCGTCCGAGGCCGCCGTCGGAGGCCGGCCGCGCAACATTTCCGGCGCCAGGTACGGCAGCGACGCGATCAGCGGCTGAAGGCGCGTGCGGTTGTCCTCCGCCACGGCGTGGGCGACGCCGAAGTCGGTGAGGACGGCACCGGCAAGGGAAAAACGTTGGTGCACAAGTATGTTCGTGGGTTTGACGTCACAGTGCACGATGCCACACCCGTGCACGTGGTCGAGCGCGTCGGCGATCTGTGTCACCGCGGCCATACGATCGCGGAGCTGCCGCAGGCCGGTCGCGGTGCCGCCGTCCACCAATTGCATCGTGAGCCACGCCTCGCCGTGGCTGTACACCGTCACCACGTGCGGGTGGCTGAGCCGGTGGGCGAATTCGAACTCCCGCGCCAGCCGCATGGTCTCGGCTGGCCCGCGGTGATCGTCGTCGAGCAACTTCAGGGCAACCGTTCCGTGCGCGTCGTCCCGCGCCCGGTACACCGTGGCCGAGCCGCCGTGACCGAGCACGTCTTCGACGGCGTAGCCCTCCACCGTCTGCCCGGGGCGCAGCACAGATTCAGGGTAGGTCGCGGCGGCCCGTTTGCCGTCGGCGGTACGGGGTAATCGTCGGGGGTGAAGAGTGGCGCGGATCGCCGAGGGGTCTGTCTGCCCACTCTGCCGCGCAGCGAGCGCTAATCTCGTGCCGTGACCGACGGCAGCACCGCACCCGAGTGGGTGGCCACCGGTTCGGTGTCGGTGCGGGTGCCCGGCAAAGTGAACCTCTACCTGGCGGTGGGCGACCGCCGCGACGACGGCTACCACGAACTCACCACCGTCTTCCACGCGGTCTCGCTTCTCGACGAGGTGACTGTCCGGAATTCCGACACGCTGTCGCTGGAGGTCACGGGTGAGGGAGCCGACTCCTTGCCGTCCGATGAGCGCAACCTCGCCTGGCGGGCGGCCGAGTTGATGGCCGAGCACGTCGGACGGTCCCCGGACGTCGACATCTCGATCGAGAAGTCGATCCCGGTGGCCGGTGGCATGGCCGGCGGCAGCGCCGACGCGGCCGCGGTGCTGGTCGCGATGAACAGCCTGTGGGAGGTCGGCGTGCCACGCCGCGACCTGCACGCGCTGGCCGCCCGGCTGGGCAGCGACGTGCCGTTCGCGTTGCACGGTGGTACCGCGCTGGGAACCGGTCGCGGGGAGGACCTCGCGACGGTGTTGGCGCGCACGACGTTTCACTGGGTG
>JBAPQQ010000049.1:0-3382 GCA_049280695.1 Mycobacterium sp. | reverse complement strand
GCGCGGCCTCGGCGGGTCCGGACACGGTGTCGTGCTGCGTCAGCGCGTCCGTGCGGGTGAGTGCCGCCCCCGCGGCGAACACACGGATCAGCGGCCACGGCGCTTGGCGCGCCAAGCCGGGAGTGATCCCCAACGAGCGCAGCGTTGCGTCGTCGAGCGCGATGCCGTATAGCACGCCCTGGTCGCTGATCCACCACAAAGACTCGCGGCTGCTGGCCTCGGGCTCCGCGCTGGTGGTCATCACGAGGTTGGTCGCACCCGGCGCCATGTATACCTGATCGGCCTCGACGGTCGCCGGTCCGCGGGCATCCTTGACGAGTTGCAGCAACCGCGAGTCAGAGCCGATGGGGATGGGAAGGCCCTTGCCGGACAGCACGGTGGTGACCGCCGAGCGATCGGTCGACCCCTTCGACCATGCCACGCACGTGACCGGGTTCGCCGCGGTGTCGACAAACGTCAACCGGGTGGTGGGGTAGTACGCCACCGGCAGCGAGTTGACGACGGGAACGTGGGTCAGCTTGTCGGGGGTTACCACGATCGGCAGCGGATTGCCGAAGGAGTTGGCGGAGCGCAGCAGCGACGCCACGAAGGGGGAGATCCTCTGCACCCCGTCGGTGAGCAGCACGTAGAAGTCGTCGCCACCGGTTTGCAGGTCGCGCACCGACAGCACCGATCCGACCACGGCCCCGGCCGTCAGGTTCCAGCCGTCCGGCGCTCCGGCGTCGGGTATCGCCGGGGTGGTCAACGGCTCGGCGGCGGGCATGGCGTCGAACAGTGCATTGGAGATCGGAACCGGTTGCGGTGCCGCGGAATCCACGCCCAGCGCCAGCGCAACTGCCTTGTTCGACAGGTCGACCTGTGAGCGGCGGCCGTCCCAGATCACATATGTCGCATCGTCGTGCGCGACGAGCACGGCGTTCGGCGCCAGTAGCTTCTGTGCGCGCTCGCCGGTCGTCAGCGGCCCGCCGATCGCCGTGACGACGGGAGCTGCGGACAGCTTGCCGGGCGAGGCGGTGTCGCAGATCGCCCATTGCGACGCGTCCCCGGTGCGAAGCGGCATCGCCATCGGTGCACCCGCGATGCCCACCGTGGGGCCCTGCGGATATTTCGCGAGCTCGGAGGCCTTGACGAACGTCGGGTTGGCGGCTTGGCCGGCGATCAGCCGGGCGCTGACGAGGTTCAGCGCGGGATGGAGGCGACCGTCGACCATCACGAACACTGCTCCGGTGTCGCGATCCGCGAGAATGGTCGATTCGCCGACCTGACCGGCGGGCTTGAACCACGACAGCAGGAACATCAGCGCCACACCGAGCAGTGCGAACACGAAGCCCAGGATCAGCGACGCCCGCTGGCGCTGCACCGGATCGAACTCCATCCGGACACCGTGGTGCGATAGCGCGGCCGCATTGCGGCGCTGCCAGAAGAAGTGCGCCGACACCTGCAGGCCGCTCGCCAGGTTCAACGCCATGTATCAGTACCCTATCGTCGCTCGTGTCAGTGAATAACCGCAGGTCGACGGTCTATCCGGCAGCCTGGGGAACGGACAACAGCCGGATCAGGTCTTGGCGCAACGCGGCCGGGGTCGCCGGCCAGATGCTGGTCCAGCCCGACCTGTCGGGCGCTGTGGTGTTGGTGAGGCTGAAGCGCCCATGGTCGGTGTCGTAGACGCCGAGCACCTCAGGGTGCACGGTTCGGGCGACTCCATGGTCGACGACCGAGACCACGGCCATCGCCGATTCGTCCAGCCGCAGTCCGGCGACCACGGCGGCCACCTGGTCGGGCGACAGGCCCAGCCGCGCGAGTGCGGTCGCGACAGCCCAACGGTCGCCATCGCGGGCAGCGTCCGTCGCCTTTCGCAACGAGGCGGTGGGCAGGTTGACGCCGTCGATCGCTGCCGGGGCGGAGTCGCCGAAGGCATGCATGACGGTGTCGGCGATCAAAGCGACCTGTTCGTCGGGTGAGGCGGTCTCGCCGACCGGGGCGAGCACGATCTCGTCACCGTTGCGGGCGATCATCGCCAGCCAGCGGCCGCGCCGGCACACCGACAGTGTCCGCTCCTGAATCAGGATTGTGTCGCCGGCGTCAGGGGCCGGCCTGCGAATGGCCACCACCACCTCGCGATCGGGCCGGCCGACGACCGTCATCCAGTCGCGCACCGCGTCGTCGACTCGGCCATCGGTGGCGATGACGCCGGCCTCGACGAGGCTCGCGTATTCGGCCGTCTGGGTCAGCGGTCGCTCGCCGGCCACGGTCAGCACCGTCGGACCCGAGTCGACGGACGGAATGTAGGGGCGCAGCCCGAGCGTGACCGGCATCGTTTCGACACCCAGGAGTGCCTGCAGCACCCAGATACCGGCGGGGGAGGTGGTGAGATCAGCCATTGCTTCTATTGCAAGAAGACGCAAGAGCACCCGACGCGCGGGGCAGCAGGTTGCTCTTGCGCCTGTCCGTTGAGGTTTGCTCGATCAGAGTCCGAACGACTGGGCTGCCGCCGCGTCGGTCGCGATCATGTCGTCGTGGGCATTTCCGACGACCTGCGAATGCCGCATGATGACCTCCTTGCCGGCGTCGATGCCGGAGTTGATCATCATCTGCGCCTGCTCGAACGCGCCACCGCCGCGGGAGTCGAACACCGACCGCACATGCGCCAGCACGCTTTGCGCTTGACCCCGGACGTCCTCCAGTTGCGCACTGGCAGTCGAGATGGACTGCACATAGTCGGGCAGCATCGCCGGGTTGTAAACGAACATTCCGTCCATGACGAGAAATCCTTCCTAAAACCTTGGGATCAAAGCGAATTCGCGACGCCGGCGATCGTCGAGTGCGAAGTTTGTTCCTGGTGCTCGTAGTTGTCGGCGGCTTGGCGCAGCGTGTTGATCAGCTCGCCCCACTGCGTGGTGAGCTTCATCTGAGCGTTGTGGATCTCTTCGGTGGTGCTGATGTTCGTGCTCGCTGCCAGGCCGTACCAGCCCTGGGACGAATGCACGTCGTGGGCAGCGTTCAGGTAGTTCTGCAGCGTGGCGTTGGCCTGGTCGCGCAACTGCTCGAGCTGCTGTGCAGCACTGCGCATCTGGTCGGGCGTGACGAGTAACTGCGAATCCGCCATGTGTATGATTCCTTTGGTTGTTTGCTGGTGACTGAAGTCTATGCCGCGCGGGGCGATGGTCTGTGCGCCAATTCCGGACCTTAGTCCCCCCTCCCCGGAGCGGGAACGGTGGTCAGCTGAACCGTCCGCACCGGCTTGCCGTTCTCCTGGCCCCGGTCGTCCCGCATCATTCCGGGCGCCCCGTAGAGTCCGCCGGTACCGCCGGCCATCGCGGGCTGCGCCGACGTGGCGACCTCAGGCACAGCAGCCGGCGCCGCCGACCATCCGGTCGGCAGC
>JBAPQQ010000048.1:0-2220 GCA_049280695.1 Mycobacterium sp. | reverse complement strand
CCCCGCCAATCCGACGCTCTTGGTCACGGTGCGCGGGCTGGGCTACAAGCTCGAAGGCTGACACGCCGCCGTGAAGAATTTCTGGTTGATGTCCGGCCCAGTGTCCTAACGGGCCGCATTCCATCCGTGCTCTTGATGAGATCCGGAAACGAGCCGGATCATGATGTGGACAGGAGGAAGAGCCATGCCGCAGTACGCCGCACTCACCTACACCAGGGACGTCGACTGGTCGGCGCCCGAGCAGGCTGAGGAGATGGCCGACTACATGAAGTTCGGTCAGGACCACGCCGCAGCGATCAGGGGCGGGGCAGCGCTGTACCCGACGAGCACCGCGACAACGATTCGTGTCACCGGTGCCCGTCGCGGCGCCGTCGTCACCAGCGACGGACCCTACGCCGAGACGAAGGAGGCGCTGACCGGTTTCTACCTCATCGAAGCCGCCGACCTGGACGAGGCCGTGCGCATCGCCGCCGACATTCCAGCGGCCTGGGACGGTGCCGTCGAGGTGCGCCCGGTCATCGACTTCGTCTGAACGACCCCGGCGAACTGTTGGCGCGCGAGGGTAGCTTTGCCGACGCGGTCGCGGTGACTCGGGTGTCACTCAGCGGCTCGGTGACCGCACCGGAACGACGACACCGCGAACGCCGCATCGCCGAATGGTCGACGCGGCAACGTAGCGAGTGAGATGGCGACGGGCGTCATCGTCCGGACGAAACCGGCGCGCGGCGGCAGCATCGAACGGGAACAGCTTGTCGTTCAGCGATCGGCGGCTCGGGTCGCGGGATGCACCGCGATCAAGCCTAATCCCTTGCGGCGCTTACAGATTGCAGCCAACTCGGCGTACACCTTCTCGCCGAGCAGCTCGGTGAGCTCGGGGGCCATCGATTCCCACACCTGCCTGCTGCCGACGTGCACCCCCGGGTCGCCGGTGCAGTACCAGTGCAGGTCGTGGCCGCCCTCGCCCCAGCCGCGGCGGTCGAATTCGGTGATCGTGGTCTTGAGGATCTCGGTGCCGTCGGGGCGCGTTACCCAGTCCTGGCTGCGCCGGATCGGCAGCTGCCAGCACACCTCCGGCTTCATGGTCAGCGGCTCGACTCCCAGCTTCATCGCCTTGATGTGCAGCGCGCACCCGATGCCGGCGGGAAAGCCGGGGCGATTGAGAAAAATGCACGCGCCCTTGTACTTGCGCGTGCGCCAGGATTTCTCGCCGTCGTACTCGTCGCGTTCCAGATAGCCCTTTCGGCCCAAGCCCTTCTCCCGGAACTGCCAGTCTGCGTCGGTCAGCTTCTTGACCGCGTCGTCAAGTTGCGCACGATCGTCGTCGTCGGTCAGAAACGCTCCGTGCGAACAACATCCGTCGTCGGGCCGGTCCTCCACGGTGCCGCGGCAGGCCGGCGTGCCGAACACGCACGTCCAGTTCGACAGCAGCCACGTCATGTCGGCGGCGATCAGATGTTCGGGATTGTCCGGGTCGTAAAACTCCACCCACTCGCGGGCGAAATCGAGCTCCACCTCGCCGGGGTGCACGCCGCTCACAAAAGACCAAGGTAGACGCATTAGGTTGAAAGCGTGCGATTGGGCGTGCTGGACGTCGGAAGTAACACGGTTCACCTTCTGGTGGTGGACGCAAGACGCGGCGGTCATCCCACGCCGATGAGTTCGACGAAGGCGTCGCTGCGGCTGGCCGAGGCGATCGACGACTCGGGCAAGCTCACCCGCAAGGGCGCCGACAAGCTGATCGAGACCACCGACGAGTTCGCCAAGATCGCGGCCAGTTCGGGCTGCGCGGAACTGATGGCATTCGCCACGTCGGCGGTGCGCGACGCGAAGAACTCCGAAGATGTGCTGGCGCGCGTGCTCGCCGAAACCGGCGTCGCGCTGCAGGTGCTCAGCGGCGTCGACGAAGCGCGGCTGACGTTCCTGGCGGTGCGGCGCTGGTATGGCTGGAGCGCCGGGCGGATCATCAACATCGACATCGGCGGAGGGTCGCTCGAGCTGTCCAGCGGGGTCGACGAGGAGCCCGACGTGGCGATGTCGCTGCCGCTGGGCGCGGGCCGGTTGACCCGGGAGTGGCTGCCCGACGATCCGCCGGGGCGGCGTCGGGTCGCGATGCTGCGCGACTGGCTGGATACCGAGTTGGCCGACGCTAGCCGTACGCTGCTCAAGGCGGGCTCGCCGGACCTGGCGGTGGCGTCGTCGAAGACCGTGCGGTCGCTGGCC
>JBAPQQ010000047.1:0-10974 GCA_049280695.1 Mycobacterium sp. | reverse complement strand
GCCCACGGGTCACTGACGGCGATCTCGGCCAGGTTCTTACGGTCAACGTCCACGCCAGCCGCCTTCAGTCCCTGGATGAGCCGGTTGTAGGTGATGTCATTGGCGCGAGCGGCCGCATTGATCCGCGAAATCCACAGCTTGCGGAACTCGCCCTTGCGGGCCCGCCGGTCGCGGTAGGCGTAGTTGAGCGAATGCAGTTGCTGCTCTTTGGCTTTGCGGTACAGCCGGGAGCGCTGGCCCCGGTAGCCTTTCGAGGCCTTCAGAATGGTGCGGCGCTTCTTGTGGGCATTGACTGCCCGCTTCACGCGTGCCATGGGTGGTTGTTCCTATCTCGTTCGTGGGTGCGAAGGCGTCAGCCGTTCAGCATCTTTCGGATCCGGCCCGCATCGTTCTTCGACACCGTGACGCGGCCCGCGAGCCGCCGGGTGCGAGTGGTGGGCTTGTGCTCCAAAAGGTGACGGCGGTTGGCCCGCTGACGCAGAATCTTGCCGTTTCCGGTGCGCCGGAACCGTTTTGACGCGCCGCTGTGGGTCTTGGCCTTGGGCATGTGTCCTCAGTTCTGTGAAGTGTCGATCGAGTCGGGTTGGCCGTTGGCGTTCCCACCGGCCTGCTCCGCCGCCCGAGCGCGAGTCTTCGCACCACGGTGTGGCGCCAGCACCATCGTCATGTTGCGGCCGTCCTGCTTGGCCGACGTCTCGACGAATCCGTAGTCGGCGACGTCGGCGCCGAGTCGCTGCAACAGCCGATAGCCCAGTTCGGGGCGGGACTGCTCGCGACCGCGGAACATGATCGTCACCTTGACCTTCGACCCGGCTTCCAGAAAGCGGATCACGTGACCCTTCTTGGTCTCGTAGTCGTGAGGGTCGATCTTGGGACGGAGCTTCTGTTCCTTGACGACGGTCTGCTGCTGGTTCTTGCGAGACTCGCGCGCCTTCTGAGCTGTCTCGTACTTGAACTTGCCGTAGTCCATGATCTTGCAGACCGGCGGTCTGGCGTTGGGAGCGACTTCGACAAGATCGAGATCGGCGTCAGCGGCGACGCGAAGGGCGTCTTCGATACGCACGATCCCGACCTGCTCTCCGCCGGGTCCGATCAAACGGACTTCTGGAACTCGAATGCGCTCGTTGACGCGGGTCTCAGTGGTGATGGGGCCTCCCTGGGTCGTACATGTCCTGTCGTTGCGACGTAGTTCCCTTTTGAGATTCGACGAGACAGCGGGCCGAGAACCACTCCATCAGCAAAAGGGCCCCGCGTAATGCAGGGCCCGATACCGACCGATCGCGGCAGCTACTGCCGCCCGCGCAGAGCGCGGAACCACGCCCGAAAGGGGCGGTGACCGGACCGTTGAGCCGGTGTGGCCAACGGTGGGAGCGGGACTCCACTTGCTGTCCCCGAATACTTTCAGGAACGGTCGCGCATGCCAGTCTAGCAGGCATGACAGCTGCTCCAACTCCGGGATCTCAGGCGGCACAGACGCCGATGGGCTCGCTCGTCGTACACCCTCGTCGTACACCATTGACGCCTTCAACCGCATATTCTCGCCGCTGATGACCGTCACGACCGCCCGGCCGACTACATCGCGGTTCTCCTGGGTTCCCGCCACCGCGGGATGGGTTGTCGGCGTCATCGCCACCTTGTCGGTGCTGGCCAGCCTGTCTCCGCTGATCCGCTCGGTCATCAGGATCCCGCGCGAGTTCATCGACGACTTCGTCTTCAACTTCCCGGACACCAGCTTCGCCTGGGCGTTCGTGCTGGCACTGCTGGCTGCGGCACTGGCAGCCCGCAAACGCATCGCCTGGTGGCTGCTGGTGCTCAACCTGGTGTTCGCGGCCGGCTGGAATGTCGGCGAAATCGTGTCGGGCACCGAGAACCGCTTCGAAGTCTCCGGTGAGCTCGTCGGGCTGGGGCTGCATGTCGCCGCCGTCGTTCTGCTTCTGTTCTCGTACCGGGAGTTCTATGCGCGGGTCCGACGCGCAGCGTTGTGGAAGTCGGCCGGCGTGCTGGTCCTGGGCATGGCGGTAGGCACCGCGATCGCATGGGCGCTGCTCGAGGTGTTCCCCGGGACCGTGCCTACCGATCAACGGCTGCCCTACGCGCTGAACCGGGTCAGCGGTTTCGCACTCGCCGATCCAGACCTCTTCCCCGGCCAGCCGCACGTCCTGCTCAACACGCTGTTCGGTTTGTTCGGCGCCGTCGCGCTGATGGCGGCCGCGATCGTGCTGTTCCAGTCCCAGCGCGCCGACAACGCGCTCACGGGCGAGGACGAGTCGGCGATTCGTGGACTGCTGGAGGTCTACGGCAAGAACGACTCGCTGGGCTACTTCGCCACCCGCCGCGACAAGGCGGTCGTGTTCGCCGGCAACGCACGCGCTGCGATCACCTACCGCCTCGAGGTCGGTGTCTGCCTCGCCAGCGGCGACCCCGTCGGCGATCCGCGGTCCTGGCCCGCGGCGATCGACGCATGGCTGCGACTGTGCGACAAGTACGGGTGGGCCCCCGGCGTCATGGGCGCCAGCGCCGAAGGCGCGCAGGCGTTCCGCGAGGCCGGCCTCAACGCGCTGCAACTCGGCGACGAGGCGATTCTCTACCCCGACAAGTTCCGGCTCTCCGGCCCCAGCATGCGGGCCGTGCGCCAGGCGGTGACGAGAACCCGCCGCGCCGGGCTGGCGGTCCGGATCCGTCGGCACCGAGATCTCTCGACCGACGAGATGGCAGAAGTGATTGCCCGCGCAGATGATTGGCGCGACACCGAAACCGAACGCGGGTTCTCGATGGCACTCGGGCGGTTGGGCGACGCCGCCGACGCTGACTGTCTGCTCGTCGAAGCCGTGAACGGCCACGACGAAGTGGTGGCCATGCTCTCGCTGGTGCCATGGGGCAGCACCGGGGTGTCGCTGGACTTGATGCGGCGTTCACCGCAGTCGCCGAACGGAACCATCGAACTGATGGTCAGCGAACTCAACATGCAGTCGGAACGCTTCGGCATCAACCGGATTTCGCTGAACTTCGCGATGTTCCGGTCGGCCTTCGAAGAGGGTGCCCGGCTCGGGGCGGGACCGGTCGCCCGGCTGTGGCGCGCGCTCTTGGTGTTCTTCTCCCGGTGGTGGCAACTGGAGACGCTGTACCGATCCAACATGAAGTACCAACCGCACTGGGTGCCCAGATACGCCTGTTACGAGGACGCCCGGGTGATTCCCCGGGTGGGTGTGGCGTCGGTGATCGCCGAAGGCTTTCTGGTGCTGCCGTTCACGCGGCGCGCCAAGCCGCACACCGGCCAACACAGCCACGTGCCCGAGCAGGTCATGGCCACGGGGGCGTTACACCACGACGGCTCCACCCCCGACGTCGCCGCACTGCCCGACGACACCGACGTGTCACAAGAGTTCGTGCCGCGTGTGCCCGAACAGGTCAAGGTGCGGATGGGCAAGCTGGCCGGACTCCGGGCCGACGGGGTCGACCCCTACCCGGTCGGCTGCACGCCCAGCCACACCATCGCCGAGGCGGTCGACGAAGACGACGCCGGCACCGTAACAGTGGCCGGGCGTGTGCTGCGAACCCGCGACTACGGCGGAGTGCTGTTCGCCGACCTGCGCGACTGGTCCGCGGATGTCCAACTGCTCCTTGACAATTCACAGCTCGATCGTGGGTCGACGGCCGACTTCACCGAGGCGATCGATCTCGGTGACCTGATCGAAGTCACCGGCACGATGGGCTACAGCAAGAACGGGACGCGGTCGCTGATCGTGGCCGGGTGGCGCTTGATCGGCAAGTGCCTGCGGCCGCTGCCCGACAAGTGGAAGGGGCTCACCGATCCCGAGGCCCGGGTCCGCTCCCGCTACGTCGACCTTGCGATCAACCGGGAGGCACGCGACCTGATCACTGCGCGCAGCCAGGTGCTGCACGCGATCCGGGAGACATTGATGGGCAAGGGTTTTCTCGAAGTCGAAACCCCGATCTTGCAGCAGATACACGGCGGCGCCAACGCCCGGCCGTTTCTCACCCACATCAACGCCTACGACCTCGACCTGTATCTCCGCATCGCACCCGAGCTGTACCTCAAGCGGCTGTGCGTCGGCGGTGTGGAGCGCGTATTCGAGCTCGGCCGGGCGTTCCGCAACGAGGGCGTCGACTTCAGCCACAACCCGGAGTTCACCCTGCTGGAGGCATACCAGGCGCACGCCGACTACCTGACGTGGGTCGACGGCTGCCGCGAGCTGATCCAGAACGCGGCGCGGGCGGCCAACGGCGAGTGCGTGGTGATGCGCCCGGCGCTAGGCGGCTCGCTGACGCCCGTCGACATCTCCGGCACCTGGCAGGTCAAGACCGTCCACGATGCAGTGTCCGACGCGCTCGGCGAGCAGATCGACACCGGCACCGGCCTCGCGACGCTGCGGCGGCTGTGCGACAAGGCCGGGATCCCCTACCTGAGGCAGTGGGACGCCGGCTCGGTGGTGCTGGAACTCTACGAGCGCCTCGTCGAGGCGCAGACGCAGCAGCCCACGTTCTACAAGGACTTCCCGACGTCGGTGTCGCCGCTGACCCGTCCGCACCGCAGCAAGCCCGGGCTGGCGGAGCGCTGGGATCTGGTGGCGTGGGGGGTGGAACTCGGGACCGCCTACAGCGAGCTGACCGATCCGGTCGAACAGCGCCGCCGCTTGCAGGAACAGTCGCTACTGGCGGCAGGCGGCAATCCGGAGGCGATGGAAGTCGACGAGGACTTCCTGCAGGCGATGGAGTACGCGATGCCGCCCACCGGCGGGATCGGCATGGGCGTCGACCGGGTGGTCATGTTGATCACCGGCCGCAGCATCCGCGAGACCCTGCCGTTCCCCCTGGCCAAGCCCCGCTGAACGCACAGCAACCGCGCAGGTTCGCGTTACACGATGTTCGCGTGATGTCGCATCACATCTCGCTGATGCACGGGTGGATACCGGCGGTCGCTCAGACCGTCGCCGCCACCGTGCTGCTGTTGGCGATTGCGCGGCGCTCTCGACGATGGCGGATGCTGTGGCTGCCGGTGGCGGTGCTCGTCGGGGCGGCGACCGCGGCGGCGGCTCGCTGGTACGTCAACTCGCAGGGGCTGGCGGGCGATCCCGCGCCGCGCTTGCTGCTGATCTGGATCGGGCTGACGGGCCTGGCCGTGGGCGTACTGATGCTGGGCTGGCGCCGGGTCCGCTGGCGGCACCGGGCGCTGGCAGTGACGACGGTTCCGCTGTGTCTGCTGTGCGCTGCGCTGGCGCTGAATCAGTGGGTGGGCTACTTCCCCACCGTGCAGACGGCGTGGGAGCAGCTGACGGCCGGCCCGCTGCCAGACCAGGCCGACCGGGCCGCCGTCGCTGCGATGCAGCGCAACGGCACGCGGCCGGCCACCGGGACCGTCATCGCCGTGAACATCGGCAACGCCGGTTCGCGGTTCAAGCACCGGGGTGAACTCGTCTATCTCCCGCCCGCCTGGTATGCCACCAATCCCCCGCCGCGGTTGCCGGCGGTGATGATGATCGGCGGTGAGTTCAACACGCCTGCGGACTGGCTGCGGGCCGGCAGCGCCATCACGACCATCGACGACTTCGCGGCCAGGCACGGCGGCAACGCGCCCGTCTTCGTGTTCGTCGACTCCGGCGGCGCGTTCAACAACGACACCGAATGCGTCAACGGGCCGCGGGGCAATGCGGCGGACCATCTGACGAACGACGTTGTGCCCTACATGGTTTCGAACTTCGGCGTCAGCGCTGACCGGTCGAACTGGGGTATCGCGGGATGGTCGATGGGCGGCACCTGCGCCGTGGACCTGACCGTCATGCATCCGGACATGTTCAGTGCGTTCGTCGACATCGCCGGCGACATCGGCCCCAATTCGGGCAACAAGACGCAGACCGTCGACCGGCTCTTCGGCGGGAACGTCGCGGCGTGGGCGGCGTTCGACCCGTCGACCGTGATCACCCGCCATGGCCGCTACACGGGCGTCGCTGGCTGGTTCGCCGTGCACGGCGGTCAGCAGACCCAGCCGACCGTCACGCTCGTCGCCAACCGCAGGACCCCGGCCACCGCCGGTGACCAGACCGCCGCGGCGAACACCCTGTGCGGACTGGGCAGCGCCAACGGCATCGAATGCGCGGTGGTGTCGCAAGCGGGCAGGCATGACTGGCCTTTCGCGGGCCGGGCTTTCGCCTCGGCGTTGCCTTGGCTGGCAGGCGAACTCGGCACGCCCGGCGCCCCGCGCGTCCCGTTCCCGTCACGGCGCAGCTAGCGCACCGTAGCGGTGAGTCGTTTCGGCGGGCGCCGGCATAGTGGGAGACGATGGCACGCTACCGGGATCGCCGGCTGGCGTAACGTGGCGGCATGCCCGACGAACCGATCAGTTCCGAACCGCCCGACACGGGCTACACCAACTCGGGGGTGCCCACCTTCGAATCGGTCCGCGAGAAGATCGAGACTCGCTACGGCACCTCGTTGGGCGCCGCCGAACTCGACGCCGAAACGCCCGAAGGCCATGCGGTGGAGGAAGAATACGAAGCCCGGCAACGCGCCGCCGCGGAAAGACTGGCCGAGATCCGCAAGTCGATGCAGTCGGGCGAGTCCTAGCGGCGCCCGCGGCGAAATCAGGTTACCTGCACGCAAATTGCGAGATTCCGTGCATCAAGTCTGATGTCGATACGCGATGACTAGGCGATGACTACGCGCTGACCCGGCCGCGCCGCCGTGTGCGCAGCCCGAGCGTGTCGGCCAGGAACTGACCCGTGTAGCTGTCAGTCACCGCGGCGACCTCTTCCGGTGCGCCCTGTGCCACGACGGTCCCGCCGCCTGCCCCACCTTCCGGACCCATGTCGACGATCCAGTCCGACGTCTTGATCACGTCGAGGTTGTGCTCGATCACGATGACCGTATTGCCTTTGTCCACAAGGCCGTTGATGACGCCGAGCAGCTTGCGGATGTCCTCGAAGTGCAGGCCGGTGGTGGGCTCGTCGAGGATGTAGACGGTACGCCCGGTGGACCGCTTCTGCAGTTCCGCGGCGAGCTTCACCCGCTGCGCCTCGCCGCCCGAGAGCGTGGGCGCCGGCTGGCCGAGTCGCACGTAGCCCAGGCCGACGTCGACCAGCGTCTGCAGATACCGGTGGATAGAGGTGATCGGCTCGAAGAACTCTGCAGCCTCCTCGATGGACATGTCGAGGACCTCGGAGATGGTCTTGCCCTTGTAGTGCACTTCGAGGGTCTCGCGGTTGTAGCGGGCGCCGTGGCACACCTCGCACGGCACGTACACGTCGGGCAGGAAGTTCATCTCGATCTTGATCGTGCCGTCTCCGGTGCACGCCTCGCAGCGGCCGCCCTTGACGTTGAACGAGAACCGGCCCGGTTGGTAGCCACGGACTTTCGCCTCGGTGGTGGCCGCGAACAGCGTGCGGATCTTGTCGAACACCCCGGTGTAGGTGGCCGGGTTGGACCGTGGGGTGCGCCCAATGGGCGACTGGTCGACGCGCACCAGCTTGTCCACCTTGTCCAGCCCGGTCACCCGCGTGTGGCGGCCGGGCACCTGCCGGGCACCGTTGAGCTTGTTGGCCAGCACGGAGGCGAGGATGTCGTTCACCAGAGTCGACTTGCCCGAACCCGAAACCCCGGTGACGGACGTGAGCACCCCGATTGGGAACGACACGTCGATGTCGCGCAGGTTGTGTTCGCGGGCACCCACCACCGTCAGTTGCCGGCGACGGTCTGCAGGCCGGCGGATCGCCGGCACGTCGATGCTTTCCTTGCCCGACAGGTACGCGCCGGTGATCGAGCCCTTGTTGCGCAGAAGGTCGTCGTAGGTTCCGCTGTGCACGATCTGACCGCCGTGCTCCCCTGCCGCGGGACCGATGTCCACCACCCAGTCGGCATGGGCGATGGTGTCGAGGTCGTGCTCGACGACGATCAGCGTGTTGCCCAGATCCCTTAGGCGCAAGAGCGTCTCGATCAGTCTGCGGTTGTCGCGCTGGTGCAGGCCGATCGACGGCTCGTCGAGCACGTACAGCACGCCGACCAACCCGGAGCCGATCTGCGTGGCGAGCCTAATGCGCTGCGCCTCCCCGCCGGACAGCGTGGCCGCTGCCCGCGACAGTGACAGGTATTCCAGCCCCACGTCGAGCAGGAACCCGAGGCGGGACTGGATCTCCTTGAGCACCTGACCGGCGATGGCCTGCTCGCGCGGGCCGAGCGTGAGGTCGTTGAGAAAGTCGGCGCAGTCGGAAATGCACAACTCCGACACCTCGGCGATCGACATCGCGCCGTGCTCTCCGGCCGTCAGCGTCACCGCGAGGATCTCCGGCTTCAGCCTGGTGCCCTCACATTCCGGACACGGGATGTCGCGCATGAAGCCCTCGTACCGCTCCTTCATGGTCTCGGAGTCGGTCTGCTCCATCTTGCGCTGAAGGAACGCCATCACGCCCTCGAAGTCGGCGTAGTACGACCTGGTACGCCCGTACCGGTTGCGGTAACGGACGTGCACCTGCTCGTCGCATCCCTCCAGAATCGCCTTGCGCGCCTTGGCGCCAAGCTTGCGCCACGGGGTGTCGACGTCGAAGCCCATCTGCTCGCCGAGGCTGGCCATCATCCGGGTGAAGTACTCCGCGGTGTGCCCGTTGGACCACGGCGCCACCGCTCCCTCGGCCAGCGTCAGGTCGGGGTCGGGCACGACGAGGTCGGGATCGACTTCCTTGCGGATGCCAAGGCCGACGCACTCCGGGCATGCGCCATAGGGCGAATTGAACGAAAACGACCGCGGCTCGAGGTCGTCCACCGCCAGCGGGTGCCCGTTGGGACACGCCAGCTTCTCGGAGAACCGCTGCTCGCGGTGCGGGTGGTCGTGCTCGTGGTCGACGAACTCGAGGACGACGATCCCGTCGGCGAGTCGCAGCGCAGTCTCCACCGAGTCGGTGAGCCGCTGCTTGGCCGTCGGCTTCACGGTGAGGCGATCGACCACGACCTCGATGTCGTGCTTCTCCTGCTTCTTCAGCTTCGGCGGATCGGTGAGCGGATGGACGACGCCGTCCACCCGCACGCGGCTGTAGCCCTGTGCGTTGAGCTTCTCGAAGAGGTCCGCGAACTCGCCCTTGCGGGTGCGGACGACCGGAGCCAGCACCAGGAATCGGGCGCCCTCGGGCATGGCGAGCACCTGGTCGACGATCTGTTGCGGAGTCTGGCGGGCGATCCGCTCGCCGCACACGGGGCAGTGCGGCGTGCCGGCGCGGGCGTAGAGCAGCCGCAGGTAGTCGTAGACCTCGGTGATGGTGCCGACAGTGGACCGCGGGTTGCGGTTGGTGGACTTCTGGTCGATGGAGACAGCGGGCGACAGGCCCTCGATGAAGTCGACGTCGGGTTTGTCCATCTGGCCGAGGAACTGCCGCGCGTACGCCGACAGCGACTCCACGTAGCGGCGCTGGCCCTCGGCGAAGATCGTGTCGAACGCCAGCGAGGACTTGCCCGACCCGGACAGCCCGGTGAAGACGATCAGCGCGTTGCGCGGCAGGTCGAGGTCGACGCTTCGCAGGTTGTGCTCACGTGCACCCTTGATGATCAGGCGCTCAGCCACCCGGTTCCTTCCAGAAGACGTAGGTCCTTGCCCATGCTATGTGCGCCCACCGACAGGGTTACGGTGACGTCATGACTGCCGTCACAGACACCTATACCGGCCACGTCGAACCCGGCACCGCTGCACGCCGCACGGTGCCCGGCGCGACGATCATCAAGGCGTCGGTGGGCCCCATGGACAACAACGCCTACCTCATCACGTGTTCCGAGACCGGCGAAACGCTGCTGATCGACGCCGCCAATGACGCCGACGACCTGGTCCGGCTCGTGCAGCAGTACGCGCCGAAGCTGGCGCTGATCGTGACGAGCCACCAGCACTGGGACCACTGGCAGGCACTGGAGGCCGTCGTCGACGCGACAGGCGCTCCCACGGCCGTACATGAGGTCGACGCCGACCCGCTGCCGGTGAAGCCGGACCGGCTGCTGAAGAACGGGGACACGATCGAGGTCGGCAATTTGAGGTTCGACGTCATCCATCTGCGCGGCCACACGCCGGGCTCGGTGGCGCTGGCATTGAGCCGCCCGGGTGGCGCGACGCAGCTGTTCACCGGAGACTGCCTGTTTCCCGGCGGTGTCGGAAAGACCTGGGCGCCAGGCGATTTCACACAGCTTCTGTCCGACGTCACCGAGCGGGTGTTCGATCGCTTCGGTGACGAGACTGTCGTCTACCCGGGCCACGGCGACGACACGACGCTGGGCGCCGAACGGCCGCACCTTCGCGAGTGGCGCGAACGGGGGTGGTGAGCGCACCTGCGCGCATAGCGGCCTGTTCATAATTTCGAAAGTTGGTGTCTGGAACTGTCAGACCGGGCTGTCATAATCGAAAGTATGTTCGAAGTGCTGCCGCCGGAGCCGCTCGCGTTGCGGGACGCCGACGACGAGACCGTGGTGGCGGCCATCGAGGACTGGAACCGCATCGAGGCCGCAGTGAGCGCCCGGCGGCTGGATGCGATCGCCGAGCTCACCAGCCGACGCTGCGACAAGGAGGGCGAGCGCGCGCAGTGGGCCTGCGACGGTTGGGATTCGGCAGCGGGCGAGGTGGCCGCCGCGCTGGGCGTAAGCCCCAAAAGGGCCGCCAGTCAGATGTCTCTGGCGCTGGACTTACATCACCGGCTGCCGACGGTCGCGGCGCTGCACATCGCCGGCAAGGTCAGCGCCCGGGTAGTCTCGGCGATCGCCTGGCAAACCCGGCTGGTCACCGACGAGCAGGCGCTGAAGCTGATCGATGCCGCGCTGGCCGCGCGCACCGACGTATTGGGCGAGTTCTCGGAGTACAAGCTGCCTCAGGCCATCGACTATTGGGTGGATCGCCACGATCCCGACGAGCGCCGACGTGTGCGCGAGCGGGCCCGCGGCCGCGACTTTCACGTCGGCCGGCGAGACGACGAGTCCGACACCACCGGGATGTGGGGG
>JBAPQQ010000046.1:0-2881 GCA_049280695.1 Mycobacterium sp. | reverse complement strand
AGGCGGTGGCCCGCGCCAGCGTGTGGGAGCGAGTGGCGCGACCGAAGTCATCGAATCGCATTCTCAGCACGACCGTGCGGCCGGCGCGTCCCGCGCCGCGCATGCGACGGGTGATCCGGTCCATCAGCGTGACCAGGATCACGTCCAGCTCGGCGGGTGTGTGGCGGGCCCGGCCGAGGGCCCGTTGGGCGCCGACGGACCTGCGCCGGACGCCGGTCTGCACGGGCCGGGCGTCGACGTTCTTGGCGAGCGCATGCAGCCGGTGTCCCATGGCCGCGCCGACCAAGGACGCCAGCATGGGCTCACCGAGCTCGGCCACGTCGGCAACGGTCTCGATGCCGTGGGCGCGCAGCTTGTCGGCCGTCACCGCACCGACACCCCACAGCTGGCGCACCGGCAGCGGCTGCAGGAATGCGAGCTCACCGTCCGGTGGCACGATCAGCAGACCGTCGGGCTTGGCCACCCGGCTGGCCACCTTGGCGAGGAACTTCGTGCGCGCGATCCCTACCGTGATCGCCAGGCCGACCTGCCCGCGGATGTCGGCGCGAAGCTTGACGGCGATGTCCGCCGGCGTACCGCCGACGCGGCGCAGCCCGCCGACCTCGAGGAACGCCTCGTCCACGGACAGCGGCTCGACGACGGGGGTGGTGTCGCGGAACACGTCGAAGACCGCGTCGGACGCGGCGCTGTAGGCCGCCATGCGCGGCGGCACGACCACCGCGTGCGGGCACAACCGCCGGGCCCGGACACCGCTCATCGCGGTGCGCACGCCGTAGGCCTTCGCCTCGTAGCTGGCCGCAAGCACCACGCCGGCGCCGACGATCACCGGCCGGCCGCGCAGCGCGGGGTCGTCGCGCTGCTCGACCGACGCATAGAACGCGTCGAGGTCGGCGTGCAGGATCGTCGCGCGCGAAGAGCCAGCAGAGGAGGCCACGAACACATGTTCACACCCCTGGCCGACACGCGTGGTCCGGGAAAAGCCAGACGGTACCGTAGGTCCCATGGTCGAACATCTCGATGTGGCGATCGTCGGCGCCGGCATTTCCGGCATCAGTGCCGCCTGGCACCTGCAGGACCGCTGCCCGGACAAGAACTACGCGATCCTGGAATCGCGGGCGCATCTCGGCGGCACCTGGGATCTGTTCAAGTACCCGGGCATCCGGTCGGACTCGGACATGTACACCCTGGGTTTCCGGTTCAAGCCGTGGACGTCGAAGAATGCGATCGCCGACGGGGCGTCGATCATGGCCTATCTCGAGGAGACCGCTGCAGAGTTCGGCATCGGGCAGCACATCCGCTACCAACACAAGGTCGTCGCGGTCGACTGGTCCGACGCCGACAACCGGTGGTCGCTGCGCATCGAGCACGACGGCGAGGATGTCGAGATCACGTGTTCGTTCCTGTTCGCGTGCAGCGGGTACTACAACTACGACGAGGGCTATTCGCCGGAGTTCCCCGGCGCCAACGACTTTCAAGGGATCATCGTCCATCCGCAGCACTGGCCGCAAGACCTCGACTATCAAGGCAAGAAGATCGTCGTGATCGGTAGCGGTGCCACCGCGGTCACTTTGATTCCCGCACTTGTGAATTCGGGGGCCGGCCACGTCACGATGCTGCAGCGGTCACCCAGCTACATCTTGTCGCTGCCCGACGTCGACCCGTTCGCCGTTCGGACTATGGAGCTGCTGCCGCCCCACCTCGCCTATGTGGTGAACCGGTGGAAGAGCATATTGCTGCAGTCTGCGCAGTACCAGATCAGCCGGCGGTTCCCCAACTCCATGCGCAAGCAGCTGATGAAGATGGCCAGAAGGCGGCTGCCCGAGGGCTACGACGTCGACAAGCATTTCAGCCCGAACTACAAGCCCTGGGATCAGCGACTGTGCCTGGTGCCCAACGGGGATCTGTTCCGCACGATCCGGCGCGGGCAGGCCGACGTCGTCACCGACGCCATCGACCGGCTCACCGAGACCGGTATCCGGCTTTCGTCGGGTGAGGAGCTGAACGCCGACATCATCGTCACTGCAACAGGTTTGAACGTCGAGTTGTTCGGGGGAGCCGCTATCGCCCGCAACGGCGTACCCGTCGATCTCAACGACTTGATGGCATACAAGGGCATGATGCTCACGGGGCTGCCGAACATGGCGTTCACGGTCGGCTACACCAACGCGTCATGGACGCTGAAGGCCGACCTGGTGTCCGAATTCGTCTGCCGCGTCCTGAATTACATGGACGCGAACGGCTACGACACCGTGGTGCCGCAACATCCCGGCGACTCCGTCGAGGAGCGCCCGCTGATGGATTTCACCCCCGGTTACATCCTGCGGGCACTCGACCGGTTGCCGAAGGCCGGCGCGAAGCTGCCATGGCGGCTCAAGCAGAACTACCTGCTCGACATCGGTCTGATCCGCCACAGCCGAGTCCAAGACACGGCGCTGTTGTTCTCGAGACGGCGAGCAGCCGTCACTGCCGCGTCGGCGTGACCACGACGATTCCGTCCTCGTCGCTGTAGGCGTGTTCGCCGGGCATGAAAGTGACCCCGCCGAACTCGACCTCGACGCCACGTTCTCCGGCACCGGTCTTGCTGCTCTTGCGCGGATTGGTGCCCAAAGCCTTGATGCCGATGTCGATCTCGCGCAGCGCGGCGGCGTCGCGGACAGCGCCGTTGACGATGATTCCGGACCAGCCGTTCGACTGGCCGAGGGCCGCGATCACGTCACCGACGAGCGCGCTGTGCAACGACGCGCCGCCATCGATGACCAGCACGGCGCCGTCGCCCGGCTCGGCGAGCATCGAGTTGAGTAACGCGTTGTCTTCGAAGCACCGCACGGTATGGATCTCGCCAGCGAACATCGACCGGCCGCCGAACTGACGGAACTGGGTG
>JBAPQQ010000045.1:0-2587 GCA_049280695.1 Mycobacterium sp. | reverse complement strand
CTCGAGCACCTGCCGCCCGGCGTGGACACCGAGCGGTTCCGCCCCGACGCCGAGGCCCGCGCCCGGATGCGCGCCCGCTACCGGTTGGGCGAGCGGCCCTTGGTTGTCTGCGTGTCGCGGCTGGTGCCCCGCAAGGGCCAGGACATGTTGATTCGCGCCCTGCCGATCATCCGGTCGCGGGTCGACGACACTGCGCTGGTGATCGTCGGCGGCGGACCGTACCTGGGCACCCTGCGCCGGCTCGCCGAGGCCGAGGGGGTCGACGACCACGTGGTCTTCACCGAAGGGGTGCCGGCCGCGGAGTTGCCCGCCCACCACGCGATGGCCGACGTGTTCGCGATGCCGTGCCGCACCCGCGGCGCCGGGCTGGACGTCGAGGGCCTGGGCATTGTCTACCTGGAGGCATCGGCCACCGGGGTGCCGGTGGTCGCCGGCCGGTCCGGGGGAGCGCCGGAGACTGTGCAGCAGGGCCGGACCGGCTACCTCGTCGACGGGCGGTCCACCGAACAGATCGCCGACGCAGTCAGCCGCATCCTGACAGCCCCTCAGCTGGCCGCGCGAATGGCCAAGACCGGCCGCCGCTGGGTCTGCGACGAGTGGAACTGGCCCCGACAGGCCGCGCGGCTGGCGGAACTGCTTCAGCTGTAGAGCGACTCGATCTCGTCGGCGAACTTGGCCGCCACCACGTTGCGCTTGACCTTCAAGGTGGGCGTCAGCTCGCCGGTGGGCACGGTGAAGTCGACGGGCAGGATCGTGAACTTGCGGATCGCCTCGGCCTTGCTCACCGCCTGGTTGGCTTCCTTGACCGCCAAATCGATCTCGGCGAGCAGGTCGGGGTCGTCGGCGAGGTCCTCGACGGATGCGGTCGCGTTCTTGCCGTGGTGCTGCTTCCATCCGCTAAACGCCTCGGGGTCGATCGCGATCAGCGCGCCGATGAACGGCTTCGCGTCGCCGACCGCCATCGCCTGGCTGATCAGCGGGTGGGCCCGCAGCTGATCTTCGAGCACCGCGGGCGCGACGTTCTTGCCGCCCGCGGTCACGATGATCTCCTTCTTGCGCCCGACGATCGACAGGAAGCCGTCGTCATCGACGCTGCCCAAATCGCCGGTGTGGAACCAGCCGTCGGCGTCGATTGCGTCGTTGGTCGCCTTCTCGTTGCGCCAGTAGCCGCCGAACACCACCCCGCCCTTGACCAGCAGCTCGCCGTCCTGCGCGACGGCCATGCTGTTGCCCGGCAACAGCTTTCCGACCGTGCCGACCCTCAGGTCGCCGACCCGGTTCACGGTGATCGCCGCACTGGTCTCGGTGAGCCCGTAGCCCTCGTAGATCGACACGCCGACGCCGCGGTAGAAGTGGCCGAGCCGGGCACCCAGCGGTGCGCCGCCGGAGATCGACGCCGTGCAGTTGCCGCCGAGCGCGGCGCGCAGCTTGCCGTACACCAGCCGGTCGAACAGCGCGTGCCGGGCACGCAGCAGCAACGACGGACCGCCGGTGTCGCACCCCTTGCTCCACTCGATCGCGGTGTGGGCGGCAAGTTCGAAGATCTTGCCCCGGCCGGCGTCGCGGGCGTTCAAATCCGCGGTGTTGTAGACCTTTTCGAACACCCGCGGCACCGACACCACGACAGTCGGCTTGAACACCCCGAGCATCGGCACCAGGTTCTTGATGTCGCTGGTGTATCCGAGGGTGACCTTGTTGGCGAAGGCCGTCATCGACAGCGCGCGGGAAAGCACGTGAGCCAGCGGCAGGAACACCAGCAGCCGTCCGCCCTTGCGCAGCAGGGTGGGGAAGCAGGCCGAGGCGCCACGGATCTCGGACATCAGGTTGGCATGCGTCAACTGGACGCCCTTCGGCCGGCCGGTGGTGCCCGAGGTGTAGATCAGCGTGGCCGGGTCGCTGGCGCGCAGGTCGGCCAGTCGGGCGTCGAGTTGGCTTGCATCGACTGCCGATCCGGCATCGGACAGCTCGTCGAGCGCCGTCGGACCGGTCGACTCGAGCTGCAGGACCCGGCGCAGCGCGGGCAGTTCGGCGGCCAGCTCCTTGATGGTCTGGGCGTGCGCGTCGGTCTCGGCGAACGCCAGCACGGCGCCGGAGTCCTCGAGGACCCAGCGCACCTGGTCGGGGGAGCTGGTCTCGTAGATCGGCACCGTTACCGCGCCCACCGACAGGATCGCGTAGTCCAGGATCACCCACTCGTAGCGCGTCGTCGACAGGATCGCCACCCGGTCGCCGGCGTTGACCCCCTCGCCGATCAGGCCCAGTGCGGCGGCCCGGATCTGCGCCGCGGCCTGGGCGCACGTCACGTCTGTCCACACTTCGTCGACGAGGCGCTGGAAGATCACGTGGTCCGGGTCACTGCGTTCGTGCTCGAACACCGACGCGGCGACGTTGTCGTTCTCGGCCACCGGAAACGACACGGGAAGGCTCAATTCACGCACGGCGACTAGCCTAGTCACGCATGCACGGCATCCAGATCGCTGACCAGACGTTCGTGGCCGCGGACCCGGCCGACGTCGGCACGGCGGTCTCCGACCCGGCCAGCTGGCGGCGCTGGTGGCCGGACCTGTACCTGCACGTGGTGGAGGAC
>JBAPQQ010000044.1:0-5715 GCA_049280695.1 Mycobacterium sp. | reverse complement strand
CAACAGTCCTACCGAGGCGGTGACGATCACGGCCACCTGCCGCCACCCCAGGGCTGCGTCGAACAGCAACCAGACTCCGAACAGGAGGAACAGCACACTGGCCATCGTGTGCAGCAGGCGCTCGGGTAGGCGCCGGTGCAGCAAGGCCCCGACGGCGATCGCCAGCCCGTCGGCCAGCACCATCGCCAGCGTGGCGCCGAGCCACACGCCGGCCCAGTTGTGGTCGCTGGCAAGCGCGACGGCCGCGAGCATGGTCTTGTCGCCGAGCTCGGCGAGAACGTAGGACGACACCACGGCCAGTAATACGAATCGGTGCTCTGGAGCGGGCGGCGCGGAGTCGTCGTCGGCGCGTTCTCGCCACGTCCACACGGCGAACGCGAAAAAGGCGATCGCGGCGGCGAAGGCGATCGGCCGTTCGGGCAGTGTCAGGCCCAGAAAGTGTCCGATGGTCACCGAAAGGCCGTGCACCATGAATGCGGCCAGCGCCACGCCCGATAGCACCACCCACCACCGGTGACGCAGTGCGTACGTCATCGTGATCAACTGCGACTTGTCGCCCAGCTCCGCGACGAAGACCACACCGAGACTGATGAGTGTGGCGGTGAGCATGGCCGACCTTTCGACGCGCCGCCCGTCGCCGCCGTAGCGGCACCGGACACCCGGTCGAAGGTCTCGCCCACCGCGTCGGGATCGTACGAGTCTCGATCCGTGTCCGCGGTTCGCCGGCCGGGCGCAGGAACGCCAGTATGTCGACACGACGATTGGGGGCTACTCCCCTTCGCTTGCTACTCCGACCATAGCCAGTGCCAGAACTGTTCGCCAGGCAGCGGGGAAAGTTCGGCTAACCGGATCGGGGGCTTCGAATGTCCTTATGCCGCAAGGAGCATCGCGAGAATCGCGGTGTCGGGATGGCTGATCGGGTCGACGCCCACGCGACTGACCATCGATGTGACGGTACCGTCGGCCTCGGCCTCGACCCACGCCGCGCGGTGTTCGAGTCCCAGGTGCGGCAGTCCGGGCAGCAGCACGCACCCCGATGCAGCGCCGGTGCACTCCGGTAGCGACGGAACGGTTTCCGATGGCGGATGTAACATCATCACCGCTGGGGGCGTGTGGTCGGCGAAATGCCCTGGAGTCAGCGCAGAGTCGCCGACGACGGGTCCCTCGGCCAGGACGAGGCCGACGGTGCCGGGCTCGGGTTCGTCGGGCAATTCCTCGCGAACACCGAAAATCGTTGTGGTGGAAAGCAGTCCGGGCAATGACGCCACCCGCACCGCTACGATCAACAGCTGCGCCCACTCCTTGGTGGAATCGGGCCAGCGACCCGACACCACGAATCCTTTGAGTGAACCGCGCGAATGGAAAGGGGCCACCTCGATGGCCCGGCCGGATCCCGTGCTCATATCCCGCCTCCGCCCTCGGACATCTAGGACCAGCAACGACACGCCGCTGGGCCGATGACCTCAGGATGACGAAATTGCAGCTGGCACGCAATGCGACACGAGTGCCAATCGGGCCGCAACCAATTGACGCCAGAGCCGCGCTCGTGGGGGCGACCCTGGCGTCACGGAGAGGGGGGCGACGTCAGCCGAAGATCAGGCCCTTGGTCTTGCTGGTGGCAGCAGCGAAGCGGTCTTGAACGTCGGCCCAGTTCACCACGTTCCAGAACGCCTTGACATAGTCGGCCTTCACGTTCTTGTACTGCAGGTAGTAGGCGTGTTCCCACATGTCCACCTGCAGCAGCGGAATGATTCCGAGCGGGACGTTGGCCTGCTGGTCGTAGAGCTGAAAGGTGAGAAGCTTGTCGCCGAGGCTGTCGTAACCCAGCACGGCCCAGCCCGACCCTTGCAGCCCATTGGCGGCGGCGGTGAACTGCGCCTGGAACTTATCGAACGATCCGAACGCGTCGTCCAGCGCCGATGCCAGTTCGCCCGTCGGCTTGTCACCGCCCTCAGGGGAAAGGTTCTTCCACCAGATCGAGTGGTTCACGTGGCCGCCGAGGTTGAAGGCAAGGTTCTTCTCGTGCAAGAAGATTGACGCGTGATCGCCCTTCTCCCGCGCCGCCGCCAGCTGCTCGAGGGCAGTGTTGGCACCCTTGACGTAGGTGGCGTGGTGTTTGCTGTGGTGCAGCTCATTGATCTGACCCGAGATGTGCGGCTCGAGTGCGCCGTAGTCGTACGGCAACTCGGGCAAGGTGTACTCAGCCACGAGGTTCCTTTCTGTTCTTCAGTTGTCTGGTTGCCATTTCGGTCCAGGTCCAACCCTGCTCCATTGCCGCGCGCACCGCAAGAAAGGCCGAACTCACGACGCAACAGCTGTCCAGACCACGAGAGTCGCGCGGCGCAGCCGGGTAAAGACTCTCGGAAATCAGTACAGGACGAGGACGGCGAGGATTGCCAGCAGTACCAACGCGATCAGTGCGGCCCGCAAGGCCGAGGTCATCTGGGACCGCGTGTAAACCCGCGAAGACGGGTTCCACTCCGAGGGCGGTATCGCGGAATTGGATCCGATCGGATGTGCTGCCATCACAAGCCCCCTGCCGTCACGATTGAATCTACCCCCCGGTGAGATGTGTCACACCCACTTGGCTGCGCGCGATCATAATCGGTCGGCCGCCGCCGTGAAAATCGAGCAGCTTCCGAGGTTTACCCGCCGGCCCCACCGGGGTACGCGTTGCGACCCTTCGGACACCGAGGCCGCGCGACGGGTTTGCGGGAAACTTAGATCAACAAGTGATTTCGCTGAAACCCGGCGAAGGGCTGTTGATCGCACGCGCCGAGACCTGACAGGTTATCCACAGCGCGAATTACCCTCGTTGCCAGAAAGCGCGCTCAGCGCGTCGCCGGGCGACAACGGGCTGTGGATGATCCTGTGGAAACTGTGGATAACCGCCGGACGTCGGGCGATAGCTGCGCCGAACATCTCCCCGGCCGGCGCAGCTGTCGGCAACCTGATCGGCGCGACGGTCCTGGCTTACTCTGGTCCGGTGATCCAGGTGTGCTCCCGCTGCGGCACGCGGTGGAACGTGCGCGAGCGCCAGCGCCAGTGGTGCCCGCGCTGCAACGGCGCGCTGCTGGCGCCGGACACGGCACAGCAGTACAGCGCCCCGACGCAGGCCCACCAGGGCCAGCCGTCACGGCAGGGTCGGCTCCTGCCGCCCGGCTACCGCTGGATCGCCGTGCGGCCCGGTGCCGAGCCGCCGCCCCGCCGTCCGCGTCGTGTCCTAGGGCCCACCCCGCGCTACACCGTGATCCCGCGTTGGGGCCTGATCGACCCCGCCACCCAGATTCCGCCGGCTCCGGCCGTGCCGCCACGGCAGGGCCCGTCACCGTGGGCACTGCGCGCGACGCTGACCACCACCGTCGCGGTGCTGTCAGTGGCGGCGCTGCTGCACCTCGTCCGGTACGTGCTGCTGATCGTCAACCGCAACGTGCTGTTGAACTCGGTGGTCGCCGGATTCGCGACGTGGGTGACCGTCGCGGCGAGCGTGGCGGCCATGTTCTCGATCGTCGGCACGGCGTTCGTCTTGACGGAGTGGCTGATCGCCCGGCGCGCGGCGGCGTTCGCCCACCGCCACCAGCCCGATCCGCGTCCGGTGTGGGCGTTGCGGGCGGGCTGCCTTCTGCCGCTGGCGAATCTGGTCTGGCCGTTGACCTACGCAGTGGAACTGGCCGTGGCCGAAGACCGCTACCGGCAGGTCCGCCGGCTGGTCTGGTCGTGGGGGCTGCTGTTTCTGCTCAGCACCGCCGTCTCGGTGTTCGCCAGCGCCACGAGTTTTCCCGACACCGCGCAGGGCATCGCCGACAACACCGTCAGCTTCGTCGTCGCCTACCTGATGGCGACGGCGGCGGTCGTCGCGGCAGCGCGCTTGGTCTTCGCGTTCGAGCACACGCCCGTCGAGCGGCCGGCACATCGCTGGGTGGTGGTCGCCGGCAGCGACCGATCCCATCCCGATTCTGCGCCCGCAGTTGAGCGGGAAGGCCAGGAACCGGCAGCATAAGCGTGATGAACGCTGGCGACGCTTTCCGGGCCGGGCACCCGTTCGTGGTGGCCCACCGAGGCGCGTCGGGCGAGCGCCCCGAGCACACGCTGGCCGCCTACGACGTAGCGCTGCAGCAGGGGGCCGAAGGTGTGGAATGCGACGTCCGGCTAACTCGCGACGGGCACCTGGTGTGCGTGCACGACCGGCGGGTCGACCGTACGTCGACCGGCACCGGTCTGGTCAGCGACATGACGCTCGAGCAGTTGCGCGCACTGGACTACGGCACCTGGCACGACAGCTGGCGTGCTGACGGCGCGCACGGCGACACCGGGCTGTTGACGCTGGAGGCGCTGGTGGGATTGGTGCTCGACTGGCGCCGGCCCGTGAAGCTTTTCGTCGAGACCAAACATCCGGTGCGGTACGGCGCGCTGGTCGAGAGCAAGCTGCTCGCGCTGCTGCACCGGTTCGGCATCGCGTCGCCCGCGTCGGCCGACCGCTCCCGCGCTGTCGTGATGTCGTTCTCGGCCGCCGCGGTATGGCGGATCAGGCGCGCCGCCCCGATGCTGCCGACCGTGCTGCTCGGAGACACGTCGCGCTACCTCGGCGGCAGCGCGGCGACCACCGTCGGCGCGACGGCGGTCGGCCCCTCGATCAAGACGCTGCGCGAGCACCCCGAGCTCGTCGACCGTGCGGCTGCCCAAGGCCGGGCCACGTACTGCTGGACCGTCGACCACCTCGAGGACGTGGACTTCTGCCGGGACGTGGGGGTCGGCTGGATCGCGACCAACCACCCCGGCCGGGCGAAGACCTGGTTGCAGCGCGGATTGTCGGAGCTGCCGCGCCATTAGCCGGCGGGCGGAGGCCCCAACACGTCCGGCGGCAGCGGTTGGTCCGCCGACAGCGCCGCGAAGAGCCGGGAGGCGGCGTCGCTGTCCCATTCGACGACGTCGCCGAAATCGGTGACCGTCGAGCCCGCGAGCGGCACCGTCGTCGTGACCGGCGAGCCGCGCAGCGCCCACGCCAGCCGCGTCAAATCCCACACATGCACGCCGGAGTCGACGGTCAACGCATCGGTGACCGAGTCCTTGAGCGGCAGCCACCGAAGCGGGTTCAGCCACACCGCCGGACTGGCCGCGCGGTGAAGCAGCGCGGAAAGAAACTCACGCTGGTTGACCATCCGATCGAGATCGGCGCGCGCGGTGGCGCGACTTCGGACGTAGCCGAGGGCGTTGCGGCCGTCGAGTCTCTGGCAGCCCGCGGGCAGGTCGATGCCGGCCAGCGGATCACTGATCGGCTCGGCCGGGCACATCGTGACGCCGCCGACGGCGTCGACCACGTCGGCGAACCCGGCGAAACCTATCTGCGCGTAGTGGTCGATCCGGATCCCGGTGGCCTGCTCGACGGTCTGCACCAGCAGCTCCGGCCCGCCGAGGGAGAAAGCGGCATTGATCTTGTTGTCGCCGCTGCCCGGAATGCTCACCTCAGAGTCACGCGGTATCGACACCAACGTGGCAGGCACATCTGAGGTGAGCGCGGGGATGTGGACGAGCATGATCGTGTCGGTGCGGTCGCCGACGTCGCCGCCCGTCGCCAGTGCCTCCTGCTGCTCGGGCGATAGGTTGCTTCGGCTGTCCGACCCGACCAGCAGCCACGTGGTCCCGCGGCCGGGCGCCGGCCGGCCCGCGTAGGACGCCAGGACGTCGGCCCGGTGCAGCGAGCGGTCGACCCAGACG
>JBAPQQ010000043.1:0-13898 GCA_049280695.1 Mycobacterium sp. | reverse complement strand
CGGAACTCGGCGCGACGTCGTTGCCGTCGGTGACGTATCCGTTCCTGCGCCAGGTGGTCGCGATCGGCGACGACGTGCCCGGCGTGAAATCGTGGGACGACTTCCTTGCCGACGGGGCGGGCGAGCCGAACGAGCTGGTCGAGGCGACGGCTGCGGCGGTGCAGCCGAGTGATCCTGCGGTGCTGTTTTTTTCGTCGGGATCGACCAGCAAGCCGAAGGGAATTCTGAGCGCGCATCGCGGTGTGTGCATCCAGATGTGGCGGTTTCGGCGTATGTACGGGTTCGGTCCTGACGACAAGGTGCGGTGCTGGTCGGCCAACGGCTTCTTCTGGTCCGGCAACTTCGGGATGTCACTCGGCTCGACGCTGGCGGCGGGCGGTGCGCTGGTGCTGCAGCCGACGTTCGCCGCTGCCGAGGCGCTCGAGTTGATGGCGGTCGAACGGGTCAACTTCCCGTTCGCGTGGCCGCATCAGTGGGCGCAGCTGGAGGCCGCGCCGAACTGGAACGGGGTCGACCTGAGCAGCATGAGGTTCGTCGACTACAAGACGCCGGTCGCCCGCCATCCGACGGTGTCCACCAAGTGGTTCGAGCCTGGCCACGCCTACGGCAATACCGAAACCTTCACCATCACAACGTGTTTCCCGGCCAACACGCCCGACGACGTCATCGGCGGCAGCATGGGCGAGGCGCTGCCCGGTGTGACGCTCAAGATCGTCGACCCGTTGACCGGTGCGGTGGTGCCGCGGGGCGAGCGCGGCGAGATCTGCGTGAAAAGCCCGACGTTGATGCTGGGCTACGTCGGCATACCACTGGACGAGACGCTCGACGCCGAAGGCTTCTTCCGCACGGGCGACGGCGGTTATCTCGACGACGTCGGCCGGCTGTTCTGGGAGGGCAGGCTCACCGACATCATCAAGACGGGCGGCGCGAACGTCTCACCGCGTGAGGTGGACGAGGCGCTCGTCGCGCACCCCGGCGTCAAGGTCGCGCAGACGGTCGGGGTGCCGCACGAGACGCTCGGCGAAGTCGTCGTGTCCTGCGTGGTGCCGCACGACGGCGCTGCCCTCGACGCTGGAGACATCCGCTCGTTTCTGGCGGAGCGGCTGGCGAGCTACAAGGTGCCCCGCGAGGTGCTGTTCTTCCGTGACGACGAGATCGCGCTCACCGGCAACTTCAAGATCAAGTCGGCCGACCTTCGGGAATTGGCCGCCGCGCGGCTCTCGGGTCACTGAGGCATGTCGTACCGGTCGAGATAACGCTCGACGAACGCCAGCGCTTCCCGGTGGCCGCGCCTGATGCCGAGTCCCTGCTCGAGCACCAGGATGCGGGCGAGGCTGGCCACGATCATCGACATCACGACCGGCGGGAAATCTTGGGTGTCGACACCGTGGTTGCGCAGCACCAGCGCCAGCGTGGCCTCCTCGAGGTCGCGGAACCTTTCGTTGTAGGCCGCGATCTCGCTGCGGATCGCCTTGCGGTGATTGGCCAGCGCCATGAACTCCATCCACAGCTGGCTGCCCTGGGCGCTGCTGAGCTGCCACAACGTGTGCAGCGGCGTGGCGCCTGACAGCGCGTCGCGTTGCCGCTGCAAGTTGACTTCCGCGCCCGCGCGCAACACCGCGAGGAACAGTTCGTCCATGCTCGGGAAGTGGTAGTGCACCAGCGCGGGCTTGACCCCGGCCCTCGCCGCCACGCGGCGAGACGTGGCGGCCGCATAACCTTCCTCGAGCATGACTTGGGCGGTCGCACGAATCAACGCGTCACGAGTTGTCGACTCACGTCGATCGCTTGACCCGTACTTAGCCGGGCTGATAGACATGGCAGCAGCCTAGAGGTTGGGCGGTCGCCCAAACAAGTGAGGAGCGTTGCGATGGGTGGACGCGTGGAAGGGAAGGTGGCGTTTGTCACCGGCGCGGCCCGGGGTCAGGGCCGTA
The DNA here is from genome assembly GCA_049280695.1 of Mycobacterium sp. Taxonomy (GTDB): domain Bacteria; phylum Actinomycetota; class Actinomycetes; order Mycobacteriales; family Mycobacteriaceae; genus Mycobacterium. The sequence goes on along the minus strand of JBAPQQ010000043.1, from coordinate 11,964 downwards.
GCCATGCGGTCCGGCTCGCCCAGGAGGGTGCCAACATCATCGCCGTCGACATCTGCCGGGCCTTCGACAACTCGCCGGCGCTCGGGTCCACCCCCGAAGACCTGGCGCGCACCGCCGAGATGGTCAAGGACGCCGACCGGCGCATCGTCACCGCCGAGGTCGACGTCCGGAACTTCGACGCGCTCAAAGCCGCCGTCGACGGGGGCGTCGAGCAGCTCGGGCGCCTCGACATCATCGTGGCCAACGCGGGCATCGGCACCAACGGTGTCAAGCTCCACAAGATGACCGAAGACATCTGGCAGGAGATGATCGACGTCAACCTCAGCGGCGTGTGGAAGACGGTGAAGGCCGGCGTGCCGCACATCAAGGCGGGCGGTCGCGGCGGTTCGATCGTCCTGACGAGCTCGGTCGCCGGCCTGAAGACCTACCCGCACACCGGGCACTACGTGGCGGCCAAACACGGCGTGGTCGGGCTCATGCGATCGTTCGCGGTCGAACTGGGCCAGAACCTCATCCGGGTCAACTCGGTGCATCCGACGCATGTGAACACGCCATTGTTGATCAACGAGAAGACATTTCGCATGTTCCGACCCGACCTGGAGAATCCCGGGCCCGACGATCTCGCCCCGATCTGCCAGACGTTTCACATGCTGCCGATCCCGTGGGTGCAGCCGGAGGACATCAGCAACGCGGTGCTGTTCCTGGCGTCCGACGAATCCCGCTATGTCACAGGTGTCACCCTTCCCGTCGATGCAGGAAGTTGTCTGAAATGACCACCAGGACAGACGTCTATTACGACCCGTACGACATCGCAATCGTCACCGACCCGTACCCGGTCTACGCCCGGCTGCGCGAAGAGGCGCCGATCTACTACAACCAGCGGTACGACTTCTGGGCGCTGTCCCACCACACCGACGTGGAGAAGGCGCTGCTGGACTGGCAGACCTTCTCCAGCGCCCGCGGCGACATCCTCGAACTCGTCCAGTCCAAATTCGACATGCCCAAAGGCGTGATGATGATGGAGGACCCGCCCGTGCACACGATGCTGCGCGGACTGATGTCACGGGTGTTCACGCCGCGCCGGATGGCGGAGATCGAACCTCAAATCCGCCAGTACTGCGTGAATTGCCTTGATCCGCTGGTCGGTTCGGGCGGATTCGACATCATCGCCGAACTCGCGTCGATGATGCCGATGCGGGTGATCGGGATGCTGCTGGGCATTCCGGAGTCGGATCAGATCTCGGTGCGCGACGCCAACGACGCGAACCTGCGCACCAAACCCGGCGCGCCGATGAAGGTCGTGAACGCCGACAAGATCGCCGACGGCAGCATCTACGCCGACTACGTCGAGTGGCGCTCGAAGAACCCGTCCGACGACCTGATGACGGCACTGCTGAACGTCGAGTTCGAAGACGAGCAGGGCGTGACGCGAAAGCTGACGCGCAAAGAGGTGCTGCACTACACGCAAGTGGTCGCCGGAGCCGGCAACGAGACGACGGGCCGGCTCATCGGCTGGCTGGCCAAGGTGCTTGCCGAGCATCCGGATCAGCGTCGCGAGGTGGTCGAGGACCGCACGCTACTGCTGCGAACGGTCGACGAGACGCTGCGGTTCGAACCGACGGGACCGCACGTAGCCCGTTACATGGCAAGGGATTTCGAAGCGCACGGCACCACCGTGCCGGCCGGTAGTGCGATGCTGCTTCTGTTCGGGGCGGCGAATCGCGATCCACGACGCTACGAGAGCCCTGACAAGTTCGACATCCACCGCGAGAACATCAGCCATCTGACGTTCGGCAAGGGCCTGCACTACTGCCTGGGCGCCAACCTGGCGCGCCTCGAGGGCAAGGTCGCGCTCGACGAGCTGCTGAACCGCTTCCCCGAGTGGGATATCGACTACGACAGTGCGAAGCTTGCGCCGACGTCCACGGTGCGCGGCTGGGAGGAGCTGCGGATCGTGCTGCCCTAACGGCGGATGCGGAACCGGCGGGCGAACCGCTACCCCCGCATCTCCGCGAGCACCGTCGACGCCAACAGCTCCAGCGTCTGGTCCGATGCCCGGTCGTGGGTGAACAGCACGATCTGACGGAACCCGAGCTCCCGGAACTCCCGAAGCCGGTCGATCACGCGCTGCGGGGTGCCGACGAGACCGCCCTCCCGCAACCCGAAACCCGGCCCGCTGAAGCGCTTTTCGGCCAACTCGCGGACCCTCGGCAGCGACGCGTCGTCGGGCGAGAGCGCCATCATGGCCTCGATCGACATCACGATGGAGTCGGGGTCACGGCCCACCGCCTCGCAGTGGGACCGGAGCACCGCGATCTTGTGCTCGAGTTCGCCGAGGGCATAGGTGGGCACATTCCAGACGTCGGCATAACGGGCGACCAACGGCAGCGTGTACTTTTCGCCGACCCCGCCGACCACGATCGGCGGTCGCGGCTTCTGGACACAGCCGGGAACGATCGGCATGTCGCGCACCGTGTAATGCTCACCGGCGAAGTCGATCACGTTGTCCGCGAATGCCTGCGTCAAGATCTGCAGCGACTCGCCGAGGCGTTCCGAGCGTTCACGAAACCTGCCCCATCCGAGGCCCGTCCGCACGTGCTCGTCTTCGATGGACCCGCTGCCGATGCCCAGTTGCAGTCGGCCAGCGGAGATCTGGTCGAGCGTGGTGGCCATCTTGGCGAGCACCGCCGGGTGGCGAAATTGGTTGCACAGCACCATGTGTCCCACTCTGAGGCGTCGCGTGCGGCTGAGCAGCGCGGTGGCCAGCGTCCATGCCTCCAACGAAGGAATGTCGGGCCGTCCGGGACCGTAGAGATGGTCGTACAGCCACAGCGACCCGATTCCCAGGTCCTCGCAGCGCACAGCGCGATGCAGGATCTCCTCGTACGAGAGCCCCATCTGAGGCACGTAGACACCGATGTCGAGGTCGCCCATGACCGCAACTCCAATCTTCCGCGGCTCATCTGGTTACGACGCCGCCGTGACCGAACCTATCGGAGCGTGCACCGGGCCGACTGACCCTTCCGGACGATCGGGAGGCGAATTAAATAAAGCGCTTGATTTAACGTGTCCGAGGTTGTTCACTTGGCGTGTGACCGACCCGAAGGTCTTGAGCACCGGCCGCTCGACGGGCACCCGTGACGCGATTTTGTCGGCGGCCGAGAAGCTGTTCGCCGAGTACGGCATGTTCGCGGTGTCCAACAGGCAGATCAGCGAAGCGGCCGGCCAGGGCAACAACGCCGCGGTGAGCTACCACTTCGGCAGCAAGACCGACCTGCTGCGTGCGATCGAGACCAAACACCGCCAACCGATCGAGCGCCTGCGCGCGCAGATGCTGGCCGAGATCGCCGACTCGACCGACATGCGCGACTGGGTGAGTTGTCTCGTACGTCCTCTCACCGACCACTTGGCGGCGCTGGGCAATCCCACCTGGTACGCCCGCTTCGCCGCACAGGCGATGGCCGATCCCGCCTACCACGGCGTCGTGACCAAGGACGCGTTGGCTTCACCCGTGCTGGTGCGCACGATCGACGGGATCAACCGCTGCCTGCCCGAACTACCGGGCCGGGTGAGGGCACAACGAAATGCGATGGCGCGCAACCTGCTCATGCATACCTGCGCCGAGCACGAACGTGCGCTCGCCGAGCGTGGACCGCGATCCCAACTCACCTGGCCGACGGCCGCAGAAGGACTCATCGATGCGATCGTCGGGCTCTGGCAGGCGCCCGTGACCAAGGTTTGAGGACAGGTAATGGTTGACGCCCTGATCGACTTCCCGATGGCCCGGTCGGCGAATTGTCCGCTGGCGCCGCCTCCGCAGGCGCTCGCACTGAACGAAGCCAAACAGTTGACCCGAGTGCGGATTTGGGACGGCAGCACGCCGTGGCTCATCACGGGTTACGACGCGATCCGCACCTTGTTCGCCGACGCCCGGGCCAGCGTCGACGACCGTCTTCCGGGATATCCGCACTGGAATGAGGGCATGGCTGCCACCGTCCACAAGCGGCCCCGCTCGGTGTTCACCTCGGATGCCGAGGAGCACACCCGGTTTCGCCGGATGCTGTCGAAGCCGTTCACATTCAAGCGGGTAGAGGCACTGCGACCGGCGGTGCAGCAGGTCACCGGCGAGCACATCGACGCGATCCTTTCCGGTCCGCAGCCCGCGGACCTGGTCGGTGCGCTGGCTCTGCCGATCCCCTCGTTGGTGATCAGCAAGCTACTGGGGGTGCCCTACGAGGATGCGGAATTCTTTCAGGAGCAAGCGAACAGGGGCATGAGCCGATATGCCACCGCCGAAGAGTCGGCGGAAGGCGCGACCGCTCTCGCCCGGTATCTGGCCAAGCTGCTGCGTGCGAAGATGGACCACCCCAGCGAAGACCTGGTCTCCGACTTGGCCGAACGGGTCAACGCCGAGGAACTCAGCGTCCGGGAGGCCGCACAGTTGGCCACCGGTGTGCTCATCGCAGGGCACGAGACCACTGCGAACCAGATCAGTCTCAGCGTGGTGGCGTTGCTGGAGAACCCGTCGCAGCTGGCGTTGCTTCGCGACGCGGACGATCCGAAGGTGGTCGCCGCGGCCGTCGAAGAGCTGATGCGCTTCCTGAGCATCGTCCAGACCGGCCAGCGCCGAATTGCCCTGGAGGACATCGAGATCGACGGCGAGGTAATTCGTGCCGGTGAGGGAATCATCCTCGACGTCGCACCGGCGAACTGGGACGCACGGCAGTTCCCCGAACCGGACCGGCTGGACCTCCAGCGTGACGACGGACCACACGTCGGGTTCGGCTACGGGCGCCACCAGTGCGTCGGCCAGCAGTTGGCACGCATGGAGCTGCAGATCGCACTGCCGACGCTGCTGCGCCGCATACCCACGCTGCGTCTGGCCTTGCCGGTGACCGAGCTGCAATTCAAACACGACGCGTTGGCTTACGGCCTCTACGAATTGCCCGTCGAATGGAGTTGACGCTCGCGGTGCCGGATCTGTCCGGGAAGCTGGCGGTGGTCACCGGGGCGAGCAGCGGTCTCGGCCTCGGGCTCGCGCGACGACTGTCCGCGGCCGGGGCCGACGTCGTCATGGCGATTCGCAACCACGCCAAGGGCGAACAGGCGGTTCATGCGATTCGCGAGACAACGCCCGAGGCGAAGCTCACCATCAAGCAACTCGACCTGGCGTCGTTGGCGAGCGTCGAGGCCCTGGGTCTGGAGTTGTCAGCCGAAGGCAGGCCGATCGACATCTTGATCAACAACGCCGGTGTCATGACGCCGCCGCGGCGCGACGAGACCCGCGACGGCTTCGAGTTGCAGTTCGGCTCGAACCACCTCGGCCACTTCGCGTTGACCGGCCACCTGCTGCCGCTGCTGCGCGCGGCGCAGTCGCCGCGGGTCGTGAGCGTGGGCAGCATCGCGGCGACCCAACGCCACCTCGGCTTCGGCGACGTCAACGCGCAGCGGGGGTACCGGCCGATGCGCGCGTATGGTGTCTCGAAGCTCGCGCAGCTGTTGTTCGCGTTCGAATTGAACCGGCGCAGCGACGAATTCGGTTGGGGCGTGATGTCGAACGCAGCCCATCCCGGCCTGACGAAGACCAGCCTGATCAATGGTGCATCCTACGAGCGGATCACTCGGCTGGCCCAGCGCTTGCTGGCGTTCATGTGGCTGGAGGTCGACGAAGGAATCAAACCCATCCTGTATGCCGCAGTCTCGGGGCAGGCGGCGGGCGGCGTGTACTACGGGCCGACCGGGTTCTACGAGACGGCCGGCGGTGGAGTGACTCGGGCGAAAATCCCCGCCCTCGCGCGAAGCGGCGTCGACGCCAAGCGACTGTGGGCACTCTCCCAAGAACTCACCGGCGTCAGCTATCCGCTCGGATGACCAGGTTGTCGAGGAGGCCGCCGAAATCATGGGCCTCCCAGAGGTTCAGCATGTTCGTCAGCATCTGCAGGGGAGCGCGGACACCCTCGTCGTCCTTGACCCGCGGATCCAGCCGGCTCGTCACGTCCGCCAGATCCGGCGCCCGCCTGCGGAGAAGGGCCGGCACATTCAGCAGCCACGTCACCCCATGAGCGCCACGTACAGCATCAGTGAACACCGCAACACCTCGACGTCGAGAACCGGGCCGCCTGATCGGCTGACCTCGGCGATGAACGCGCCCAGCAGATCGTCGAGATCGCGGTCCCACATGGACGTCTCGGCGGCCGACATCGCTCCCCAGATCGCCATGGCGACGTTCATCTGGCTGACGCAACCCCAGTCCATCAGCCCGCAGTGCAGGCGGTCGTCCGGGTCTCGCCAGAACCACGCGTTGTCGACGTTGGCGTTCCAGTGGCACAACGCAACGTAATCCGGGTCGGCCGCCAGCTGGCGCCAGATCGCCGGCTCGTGACCGACGAAGCGGCTGACATCCTTGGCCAGCCGTGACATGAACACCGCCGAGCGGATGTTCGCCGGGAGCAGATCGGGGCGCAGCGCCGCGAACTCGGCGTACTGGGCGACCCGCCGCTGTACGTTGTCGGCGGTGAGCGAAACCCGCTCGCCGACTGCCGCCGTCTCGATCTCCACCGGAAACTCCTCGACCAGGTCAGCCGGCAGGCGGCCTGCCTTATGGAACCCGACGAGCCTGGCGATGCTGGTCAGCAGCGCCTCGTAGTGTTCGAGCGGCGCGGGCATCGAGTAATCCAGGCACTTGTGATATTGCGGCTCGATGCCGTTGAGGCCGAAGGCAATACGGCTCGGTGATCAGAATCCCGGTTCCCGACTCGGCATGGTAGTCGTCGAACTGGCAGCACGGCACCGCGATCGGAAAGCCGTCGCAGCGCGACAGCGCCGCGAACCGCACCTCGGATTGCATCTGGGTGCGTCCACGGTCACGGACGGGATCGGTGAAGTCGCGGGAGAACTTGACGAAGAGGTCCGTATAAAGCCCGGGGCCGGGCTTCTCGTAGTCGACGGACAGCAGTACCTTCCGGCCGGTGCTGCCGCCGGCCACCTCGTCGAACTGCGTGATCGCGCGGACGCGGTTGTCTGGGGCCAACGCTCCAGACGCGCGGAAAGCATTGGTGAGAAACATGGTGCCGTCGGCACGCAAGGCGTCGGCGTGGGCAGGAATGGGCAGACCGAGAAGGTCGCCCGTCACCCAGTCGTCCGCCATCGGCTACCAGGTCTGCTCTGCGGCGCGCACGAGGATCTGGTTGACGGCCACCCTGCGGTCGCGGGTCACCATGTAGACCACCGCGTCGGCGACGTCCTCCGGCCGCAGCTTCTGCATACCTGCGGTCTGCCGGTCGAAAGCATCGCGAAACTGTTGCGGCAGTGTCGAGTTGATCTTCGTGTCCACTGTGCCGGGCCCGCCGACGCCGACGCGCACCCGCTTGCCCAGCACCTCCTGGCGCAGGGCCTCGCTGAACGCGTTGACCCCGAACTTCGTGAGCGAATACACGGCGGTACCGGGCCGGGCGACCCAACCGCCGGTGGAACTGATCGTGACCAGGTCGGCGACGCCGCGCGGCGAGTCGGCGGCCGCCTCGATCAGGTGGGGCAGCGCGGCGTGGGTGACCGACAGGACGCCCTGGACGTTGACCGCGATCAGCCGGTCCCAGTCCTTCAGCGGCGTACCGGTCACCGGCCCCATGCCCAGCAGGCCCGCGTTGTTGACGACGGTGTCGAGGCGGCCCAGTTCCGTGACAACGCGATGGACTGCCGCCGTGACGTCGTCTGCGTCGGTGACGTCGGCGGGAATCGTCAGTGCGGTCCCGCCTGAGGCTTCGATTTCGTCCCGGACCTCCTGGAGGCGGTCGCGCCGCCGCGCGAGCAACCCCACCGCAGCACCGTGTGCGGCCAATGCGCGCGCCGTGGCTGCGCCGATGCCGCCGCTGGCACCTGTCACCAACGCCGCGGTGCCGGAGAGGATCTCGGTCATGGCCGGCACACCCCCAAGATGTCGCCCAGCACGTAATCGGTGTGCTCACCCAGGTCAGGCGCCCCGCGCTCGATCAGAGCCGGCGCATCGGACATCCGCCAGGGGGCGGCCAGGATCGGGCGCTGCCCTTCACGGTGATCCGACACGAACCGGTAAAAACCTCTGTCCCAGAGCAACCGGTCGCTGATCACGTCGAGCACCTTTGCGCTCTTGGCCGCGGACACCCCTGCCGACCGCAGCGTCTGGGCGAGCGCACCGGCGTCATGGCGCCGGGTGAGTTCGGAGATCCGATCGTCGACTGCGGGGGCGTCGCGGCCTTGATGTGCGAGGGCGGGGGCGTCCAGTGTCGCGCACAGCCTTCCCCACTCGGCGTCGTCCGCGACGGCGATGCTGATCCAGGAGTCCCCGGAGCAGGGGTAGCAACCGTGCGGTGCGAGGTCGCGATTGCGGTTGCCGTCGGGACCCAACTGCTGTCCGGTCAAATCCGCCTCGAGCAGGCAGTCGCCGATCATGCTCGACAGCGTCTCGACGGCCGACACGTCGACGAACTGCCCTTGCCCGGTGAGGTCGCGGTGGATGAGGGCCGCGACAGCTGCGAAAGCGGCGGCAGCGCCGACGGTCGAGTCGCCGTAGCGCATGTTGGCTCCCAGCGGGGGCCCGCCCTCGTAGCCCGCGATTGACGCCAGGCCGGACAGTGCGGCAAAGCACGGCGCGTATCCGGTCTGGTAGCCGAGTGGACCGTCGTTGCCCCACATCTTGATCGACACCGAGATGACGTCGGGTTTAAGCGCGGCCAGCTGTTGGTAGCCGAGGCCCAGGCGTTCCATCGCGCCGGGCCGCAGGTTGTTGAGAACGATGTCGCTGTGCGTGATCAAGTCCCGTAACTGCTGCCGGTGTTCGCCGGAGCCGAGATCGAGTTCCACGCTGAGGATCTCCGGGTTGATACTGAGGAAGAACGGCGCGTGGTTGACGTCGGTGCCGCCGTAGGCCCGCATCTCGTCGGGGTGCCCGCAGCTTTCCACCTTGATCACTTCGGCCCCGAGAAATGCCAGTAGCTTTCCGGCGTACGGGCCGGCCCACACCTTGGTGAGCTCGATCACCCGCACCCCTTCGAGCGGCCCGCCCCGCTTGATCTTGGGTGGCTTGAGCTGGGACGAGATCGGGACCGGCGGTAGGTGTCGTTCTGTGAGCACCTCTGCCGTGTGCTGTCCCAAAGATGGTGCGGGAGTGTCGATCCGCGCCGGTGATGCGCTCAACCTGTACGGCACGGTGGGATAGGACGCCCTTCCCAGCACGGGGTGCTCCACTTGCTGAAAGAAGGCGCGGTGGCGGTACTGCGGCGACCGGTGCAGGGCCGCTGCGTCGTTGACCGGAACGAGCGGCACCGAAAGTTGCTGTGCCCGCTCGGATATCGACTCCTTGCCGCAGTGCCGCACCCAGGCCGCGAAGCCTCGCCGGAACGCTGCGACCTTCTCGGGTGTGACGCCGAACTCCAGCCAGTCGTCCTCGAACGATTCCAACCAATCAGGCCGGCCCATCAAGTGTTTCAGGCCGGCCCAGTGTTTTCCGCTGGTCATGTACAGGTAGACGAAGCCGTCGGCGCACTCGAAGCACGCGGCCGGGCCCTGCTGGTCGTAGTCGCGGCGGCTGTTCTCTGGGGCGATCTCTCCGGTGATGAACCTGCCCAGGATGCAGTCGGCACGCGACACCATCACGGCCTGCTGTGACACGTCGATGAACTCGCCCCGACCGGTGTGCAACCGCCGGAACAACGACGACGCGGTGCAGACCGCGGCGTCGAGCGCCGAGTCGTAATCGACGAGAAAGCGGCCGGGACCTTTCAGGGGCGGCCTGGCCGGGTCAGCGTCCGTGGGTGTGTGGTAACCCCAGCCGCTGCTGTGGAACACGTTGAGGCTCTTCGCACGTCGTAGTTCCGGCGGGGCACCGTGGCCGTACGGGGTGACGGAACAGAACACCACGTTCGGGTGCCGCCGCTGGACGTCGCGGGCCCATCTCTCGTCGTGGTCGTCGACGACGGCGTCGGCCGTGTCGATGAGCTGGTGCAGCGTGCGGAGGTCGCCTGACACGTCGAGTGCGACGGAGCGCTTGTTGGTGTTCAGGTATGCGAACAGCCCGCTGTGTTCGGAGCCACTGCGTTCGCCGACGATGGGCGCCATCGACCGGGTCGGGCTGCCGCGGCCAGGCGGTTCGACCTTGATTACCTCCGCCCCGAGGTCGGCCAGCAACTTGCCGCAGTACTCGCCGGCGACCGTCTGTGCCAACTCGACGATCCGGACACCGTTCAAGGCCGACATGAACTGTCTTCGATCGTGTTACGGCTTGTTGCGCCCGGATCGGCTCAGGCGCCACTCGGGCGGGAAGTTCATGTCGTTGTCCTTCACGACGTTGTTGAGTCCCTTTTCGAAAGTGCCCTCGGTCAGGTCCACGTCGTTGTCGCGGTCGTTCTGGATCATCGGAAGCATTCCCTCGACCATGCCGGTGAGCAGGCTGCCGAAATACTCGCCCTTGTGCTGTTTGTAGAGCTCGAGGAATGTCTTCTGCACCGCCACCGTGTCCGTGGGGCGGGACCGCGAGCACGCCATCGCGTACTTCAACGTCTCGTCTTCCAGCTTCGCGCGCGGGACGACGCTGTTGACGAAGCCGCACTCGTACATTTCCTTGGCGGTGAAAGGGCGCCCGGTGAACAGCATTTCGGAGAACTTCCGCAGACCCATGGTCTCCGCCCACCACCACAGCCGCGGCCCCCACCCGACGTAGCGGAAGGCGGGATGGCCGAAGAGGGTGTCGTCGGAGGCGACCACCAGGTCGGCGTCGCCGGCCTGGTAGAAGTGCCAGCCGTAGCAGTACCCCTTGGCCTCGATGATGCTGACCTTGCGCAGTTCCTGCAGCGGGCGGTTGCCGGCGCGTGCCTTCGCGTAGAAGTCGGTCACCGTGGACAGGTAGCGGTACGAGCCGCCGGGCGGGTACTTGACGTCGTCGTCGTTGATCGCGAGCTCGTGCAGCAGAGGCATGCCGGGGTTCTCCAGCATTCCCCGCTGTTCGGGCAGGTCGCCGCCGCTGCCGAAATCCTCTCCCTCGCCTCTGATCACGACGACCTTCACGTCGTCGTCGACGTTGCACTTGTGGATCAGGTCGGCGTAGTTCTGCCGCATGCCCAATGTGGTGGAGTTCTGCGCGTCGGGACGGTCGAAGGTGATGTAGGCGATCCTGTTCTTGCGGTCCTTTTCGAACTTGATGAACAGTTCGGCTTCCTTCTTCATTTCTTCGTAGTCGTACTCGGGCATCTCGCGTCTCCAGTTCGTAGTGCTTACTTGAGTAGGCTGCCCGCGTCTACGGGAAGCTCGACGCCTGTGACGTAACGGGATTCGTCAGAGGCGAGGAACAGAACGGCGTTGCTGATGTCGACCGGCTCCACCCACGGCACCGGCAGCGTGTGCATCATCTGCGACATCGGTGCGAAGTCCTCGGGCCCGGGATTCTCTTTGTGCGGCGCGAACAGCCGAAACGTCGCGTCGTTCATCGCCATCGGCGTGGTCACCTGAGTGGGGTGCACCGAATTGACCCGGATCATGTACCGGCCCAGCTCGACTGCGAACGATCGCATCAGGCCCACCACCCCGTGCTTGGCGGCGCAGTAGTGCCCCGTGTAGGCCAGGGCCTTCATCCCGCCGACTGAGCTGGTGAGAATGATCGACCCGCCGCGACCACCCGTGATGACATGTGGCACAGCGGCTTTGACCGTCTTCCACACTCCGGTCAGGTTGATGTCGATCATGTCCTGCCAGATGTGGTCACGGATCTTGTGTAGCATGTTGCCGACGTTGCCGATGCCCGCGTTGGCGACGATGATGTCGAGACGGCCCAGCTGTTGCACGCCGTCGTCCACCGAGGCTTTCAGCGCGTCGTAGTCGCGTACGTCGACCGTGGCTGTCACGATGCGCCGGCCGAGCCCTTCGACCAGCTCGGCCGTCTGCGCGAGGTCTTCGGGGGTCGACGGGGGATAGACGGTGTTCTCGATCGGCCCGCAG
>JBAPQQ010000042.1:0-4330 GCA_049280695.1 Mycobacterium sp. | reverse complement strand
GCTGCGGTTCGGGCTGCACCGGGCGCTGCTCCTGGGCAAGCCGTTGCAGCTGCACGTCGGCCTCGGCGACCGCGACGCCGACCTGCACAAGACCAACCCGCTGTTGCTGCTGAACTTTCTGCGCGAGAGCGGCGACACCCCGGTCATGCTGCTGCACTGCTATCCGTATGAGCGCGAAGCGGGTTATCTCGCACAAGCTTTCAACAACGTGTACGTGGACGGTGGGCTGTCGATAACCCATCTCGGCGCACGAGGCAGCGGAGTCGTCGGCCGCCTGCTCGAGCTGGCCCCGTTCCGCAAGATCCTCTACTCGTCGGACGGGTTCGGTCCGGCCGAGCTGCACTACCTCGGGGCGGCCTTGTGGCGCAACGGCATTCGCAACGTCCTGCAGGGCTTCGTCGACGCGGGGGAGTGGAGTGCTGCGGACGCGCTGCGGGTGGCGGACCTGATCGGCTTCGGCAACGCTGTGCGCGTCTACGGAATCTGACCGATCGGTCGCCGGGACCGGCGGTAGGAATCGCCGGCCGGCGGGTACCTTCGCGAGATGAACGCTTCTCGGTCGCCGGCTGTCCTGTTCGACATCGACGGCACTCTGGTCGATTCCAACTATCTGCACGTGCACGCGTGGACCCGCGCGTTTCACGACGTCGGCGTCGCCACGGCGGCATGGCGCATCCACCGCTCGATCGGGATGGACGGCTCGACGCTGGTCAAGACCCTGTCTGGGGACGCCGACGACGACGTGAAAAACCAACTCAAAGACCTGCATTCGCGCTACTACAAAGAGCTCACTCCGCTGCTGCGGGTGCTGCCCGGCGCTCGTGAAGTCCTCGAGCGCGTCGCGGCGATGGGCCTGCAGGTGGTGCTCGCGACCTCGGCACCCGACGACGAGTTGTCGATCCTGCGTGAGGTGCTGGATCGCGACGACATCGTGTCGGAGGTGACGTCGTCGGCCGACGTCGACACCGCCAAGCCCCAGCCGGACATCATCAACGTCGCGCTGCAACGCGCCGGCGTGACGGCGCAGAGGGCGGTCTTCGTCGGCGACGCGGTGTGGGACGCCGAGGCGTGCCGGCGCGCGGGCGTCTCCAGCATCGGGGTGCTCAGCGGCGGGTTCTCGCGCAAGGAGCTGACCGACGGCGGTGCGCGCCTGGTGTTCGAGGATGCACGCGAACTCACTGAGCACATCGACGAAACGCCGATCGTCGGCCTCCGTGGATGACCGGGGTTTCAACGCGCACAGGCGCGGGCACGCTGTAGCGACCGGCACTCACGTCATAAGGAGCGGTCATGGACAACGTCGTGTGGATAGTCGTTGCGGTCGTGGTGGCGTTACTGCTGATCGCCGCGGTCGTTTTCGCGGTACGGCAGAGCCGCACCAAGAAGCGCCGCGGCCAGGCCGAGCGCATCCGCGAGCAGGTCCGCGGCGAAACCGTAAAAGTGGAGCGGCACGAGGCGCTGGCCGACGAAACCGCCGCCCGCGCCCGCGCGGCGAAGGCAGAAGCCGAGGCCAAGGCGGCCGAGGCGGCCCGGCTGGAGCAGCGGGCATCCGACCACCAGGGTAGGGCCGCGTCGTCGCGTGAGGATCTCGACAAGCAACGGGAGCACGCGGACAGCCTCGACCCCCCTGGGCGCACCGCGGACGAGGCCGACACCAACCAGCGTTCCGAGGAGCAGTCGCCACCGCGGCGCGAAGTCGGCTGACCACGCGGAAGTAACCGCATCTTGTTGTCCGGGAGGACGTTCGTCGTCGCCGGATGTGCAGTTCCAGTTCTGTTCGTGCGGCACGAGAGCTCATTCGAGCTCCGCGCGCGATCATCGGCCCGTGCCGATGTTGCGGCACACCAGACGGCGCGCGAAGACATTTCCCGAACTGGGGTGTGCAACACGGCCCCAGATCGGGTACGCGGGTGAGATGACTACGACGGATCACCGATCACCGGACGTTGTTGAGCAGGCCCACCACTTCGCTGGCCAGGCCCGCGACCAGATGGACGAACGCCGGGCCAAGCAGGACGGCGGGGTCAGCGGCTGGTTGGCGAAACGCGCCGGCGAGTGGGAGCTCAGCGGGCCCGACGAAGCCACGATGCAGCGCCAGAAGTACCTGTGGAACACCTTGGTCGACCGCTGGTTCCGGATGGAGTTCGACGGGTGGGAGAACCTGCCCGAGCCACCCGCATTGCTTATCGGCATCCACTCCGGTGCGCCCTTCGTGTGGGATGCCTGGACGGTCGGCGTGCAATGGTGGCGGCGGTTCGGGCAGGAGCGCAAACTGCACGGCACCGCTCATGACGCGCTGATGGCGATCCCGCTCATCGGCCGCTACTTCCGGGCGATGGGTGTGCTGCCGGCCGCCCCCGACTCGATTTCCACCGCGCTGGCCGAGGGACGCGACGTTGCGCTGTGGCCCGGCGGCGAGGTCGACTCGCTGCGGCCGTGGAGCGAACGCGACCGCGCGAACCTTGCCGGGCGCACCGGGTTCGTGAAGATGGCGATCCGCGCCGGGGTGCCGATCGTGCCGATCGCAACCGTCGGCGGTGCCGACGCGATGCCGGTGCTGATCCGCGGTGACCAGTTGTCCCGCACGTTGGGACTGGACAAGGTGTTTCGGCTGAAGGTGTTCCCGCTGGCGGTGTCGTTGCCGTGGGGAATCGCGCCGGCCGCGCTGCCGCAGTTCCCGCTGCCCGCGAAGATCCGCACCCGGCTGATGCCGCCGGTCGAGGTGGACAGCGACCCGGCCCGGGCCGACGACGACGAGTACGTGCAGAGCAAATACCGCGAGGTGCAGGACACGATCCAGGCCGGAATGGACGCGCTTGCGCGTAAGCGGGCGCTTCCGCTGTTCGGTTAGTCCTGGCAGTAGGAGCCGGTGGCGAAGCCGAGGGCTCGGCGGTACGTCGCGTCGAGTTGCCGTGTGCCGGCGACGACGGTGACGGCCTCGTCCCGCGCATCGGCGCAGGCGGGGGAGCGCAGCAACTGCCACTGGGCGGCGATCTCGGCGACCATCTGGTGGTTCAGCGCGTCGATGTCGGCTCGCGACGCGGACAGGTCGGGCGCGTCGGCGGGGGCAGCAGCCGGATCGAGCTTCCACTGCGCGAAGCGGCTGTGCTCGACTGCCTCCGTGGCTGCGATCTGGTCACTGAAGACCTGCCTGACGTAGGCCTCGTCGACTCCTGAGGTCACCGCCTGCGCCGTCACCGCCGTCAGCACCCGGGCGACCCGCTCAGGGTCTTCGATGTTCTTCTTCGTCAGCCACTTTGACGCAGCCACCGGATCGGCGGTCTGCAACCGCTCGGCCGCCGCCGCCACCAAACTGGTCAGCGCGCCCGGCCCCGTCGCCCGGGCGGCGGGGGCCGATGCGGCCACCACCATCGTCAGGACAAGCGCGCCGCGGAGTCCTCGAATGCCGCTCACACCACAGTTGTAACACCTGCCACAACAACGGTGTTCGTGTAACCGACCGCGCCGTGCCAGCGATACGTCAGTGAAAGATAAGGGGTGGGAGCTATGCGAATCGTGAACGTGAATCTGCACCGACTGGCGGTCGCGGCCGTCGCCTTCGTCCTCGGTCTGGTGGGCGTGCTGGTCTATCCAGTCGTCAGTCCCGGAACGGCCAGGGCCGACGCGCCGGAGGTGTTGATGGTGCCGTCGCCGTCGATGGGCCGTGACATCCCGGTGCAGTTCCAGGGCGGCGGGCCCAAGGCGGTGTACCTGCTCGACGGGCTGCGGGCGCGCGACGACCGCAACGGGTGGGACATCGAGACGGGTGCGTTCTCGTGGTTCAACGGGTCCGGGCTCTCCGTGGTGATGCCCGTGGGCGGCATGTCCAGCTTCTATGCGGACTGGTACCGCCCGGCGGTGGGCAACGGCCAGACCTACACCTACAAGTGGGAGACCTTCCTGACCTCCGAGCTGCCCGGGTGGCTGGCGGCCAACCGCGGCATCAGCGGCAGCGGCAACGCCGTGGTGGGCCTGTCCATGTCGGGCAGCTCGGCGCTGATTCTGGCGGCGTACCACCCCAACCAGTTCATCTACGCCGGATCGCTGTCGGGCTTTCTCAACCTGTCCGCCGGGTTGTGGCCGGTGCTGATCGGCATCGCGATGGCCGATGCCGGCGGCTTCAACGCCCTCGACATGTGGGGCGCGTACGGCGGGGGTGCCTGGCAGCGCAACGACCCGATGCTGCAGATCGGGCGGCTGGTGGCCAACAACACCCGTGTCTGGGTGTACAGCGGCAACGGTAACCCGACCGACCTCGACGCCGGCCTGGGCAATGCTCAGATCCCAGCACAGTTCCTCGAAGGGCTGACCATCCGGACCAACCAGGAGT
>JBAPQQ010000041.1:0-3886 GCA_049280695.1 Mycobacterium sp. | reverse complement strand
CTCCACGAGTACGAGAAGCCGCCGTCTTCGGATTGCGGCGTCAGTGCGAACATCAGACCCACCAAGACGCCGACCACGAGAAGTTCGGCGACGGCGAAAATCAGTGTCGCCACGACGAGCGGACCGGCATTCTTGGTGAACTTGTTCCACGCCCAGGAGAACGCGTCGCCGACGTTGAAGGACTGACCGCCGCCATAGCCGCCGTATCCCGGGGCGCCCGCGGGCGGGTAGCCGCCGGCGGGCGGGTAACCGCCGGCGGGCGGGTAACCGCCGGGCGGTGGATAACCGCCACTCTGTCCACCCTGGGGAGGCGGATACCCGCCGCCCGGCCCACCCTGCGGGGGCGGGGGATACCCGCCGCTCTGCCCACCCTGGGGAGGGGGTGGGTAACCGCCTTGTCCACCCTGGGGAGGTGGCGGCGGCGCGGAATAACCTCCCGCTGAGGGTGGCTGGGGAGGCGGGTAACCGCCGCCCTGCGGCGGCGGAGGATAGCCTTCGGGCGGAGGCGGCGGGTAACCGCCGGGCGGCTGATCGGTCATGATTCCTTCTCGATCGAATTGTCCTGAGGGCACGGAGATTCGGGGCAGCTGGTCCTGACGCTACTGCGAGGAGAAATAGAAGATGTAGCCAATCACGCCGAGCGCCAACAAAACCGCGCCCACGATGATGCCGGCCAGCGCCAGACCGCGACCCCCTTGACCGGTCTGCTTGATCTGGTTCAGCGCGATGACGCCCAGCACGATTCCGGCTATCGATCCGATGCCACACAACACGCCGACGACAGAGCACACCAATGACGCGATGGCCAGCCCGTTGGTACCGGCGGCGGGAGCAGCGCCGGGATAGCCGCCCTGCGGCGGCGGATAGCCGCCGCCTTGCGATGGCGGCGGCGGAGGATAGCCTTCGGGCGGTGGCGGCGGATAACTACCTGGCGGTTGTTCGGTCATTGTCGCCTTTCTCTTAAGCGAGTGCCCGGTGAAGCGGTGCTCACCATACCCGAGAAGGCGCTCCAGAACCCGTTAAGCGACGAATCGGCGCGCACATCGGCGGACTAGCCCTGACGGGCACTACCCGACAGGAAGCCGAGAAGATCATGGCGCGTGATCACGCCGACGGGCTTGCCTTCCTCGATGACCATCAGCGCGTCGCAGTCCCGCAACGTTTTCGCCGCATTGCCCACGAGCTCGCCGGTGCCGATCATCGGCATCGGCGGGCTCATGTGCTGCCCCACCGCGTCCGCGAGTTTGGCGCGTCCTTCGAACACCGCTGACAGCAGCTCACGCTCGGAGACGCTGCCGGCGACTTCCCCTGCCATCACCGGTGGTTCGGCTCCCACGACCGGCATCTGCGACACGCCGTATTCGCGCAGGATGCCGATCGCGTCGCGAATCGTCTCCGACGGATGGGTGTGCACCAAGTCCGGTAGCGCACCGGACTTGCCGCGCAACACATCTCCGACGGTCGGCTGGGCCACTGAGCCGTCGAGCCGGGTGCGCAGGAATCCGTACGACGACATCCAATCGTCGTCGAAGATCTTCGACATGTAGCCGCGTCCGCCGTCGGGCAGCAACACCACCACGAGCGCGTCGGGACCGGCCTGTTCGGCCACCTTCACCGCCGCGACCACTGCCATGCCACACGAACCGCCGACCAGCAGCGCCTCTTCGCGCGCCAACCGCCTGGTCATCTCGAACGAGTCGGCGTCCGAAACGGCGATGACCTCGTCGGGAACAGTCCGGTCGTACGCGGCCGGCCAAAAATCCTCTCCCACCCCTTCGACCAGATAGGGGCGCCCAGTGCCGCCCGAGTACACGGAGCCCTCCGGGTCGGCGCCGATGACGTGGACTCTGCCCTCCGACACGTCCTTCAGGTAGCGTCCGGCTCCGGTGATCGTCCCGCCGGTACCGATGCCCGCGACGAAATGCGTCACGGCGCCGTCACTGTCAGCCCAGATCTCCGGCCCCGTCGTCTCGTAATGACTTGCCGGTCCGTTGGGGTTCGAGTACTGATCGGGCTTCCATGCCCCGTCGGTCTTCTCGACCAGCCGGTCGGACACGCTGTAGTAGCTGTCGGGGTGAGCGGGTGGGACGGTCGTCGGGCAGACGACGACTTCGGCGCCGTACGCCCGCAGCACGTTCTGCTTGTCCTCGCTGACCTTGTCCGGGCAGACGAAGATGCACTTGTATCCCCGCTGTTGAGCGATCAGGGCCAGTCCGACGCCGGTGTTGCCGGAGGTGGGCTCGATGATGGTTCCGCCGGGCCGCAACTCGCCGCTGGCTTCGGCGGCCTCGATCATCTTCACGGCGATCCGGTCCTTGACGCTGCCGCCGGGATTCAGGTATTCGACTTTGGCAACGATCCTGCCCGCCCCCTCGGGGACGACCGAGTGCAACTCGACCAGAGGGGTGTTGCCGATCAGCTCGCTGATGTGCCGGGCAATCCGCATGCGTCCATGATCGCAGTTGCGGTTAACCCGTGGCTTCCCGGATGTACTCCCCGATCTGCCGCAGCGACCGCACCGCCTCGGGCACGAGTGGTGCACACAACTGGAACACGTGCATCTGGCCCGGCCAGATCCGCACTTCGGTGGGCACGCCGGCGGCGGCGAGCCGGCGCGCAGCCAACCGGGCGTCGTGGAGCAGCACCTCGGAGCCCGATACGTGAATGAGGGTCGGGGGCAGGCCCGGCTCGATGTGATCAAGCGGCTCGTACACGTCTTCGGGCTCTCCGTCGACGATCCGGGCCGCCGCTGCTCGCGCGATGATTTCCACCAGTGCGTCAAAAGCCTTGGGCGGGAACATCGCATCGCTGCGGATGTTCGGATGCGCTTTCTTGTGATCCATCTCCAGGTGCATCAGCGGCGACAGCGAAACCATCGCCGCGGGCTCCTCGCCTTCGTCGAGCAACCGCTCGGCCAGTGCGAGCGCCAGATACCCTCCGGCCGAATCTCCGGCGAGCACAATCTGATCCGGCGCATAGCCCAACTCGCGTAGCCACTGGTAGCCGTCGTAACAGTCGTCGATGGCCAGCCCGATCGAATGCTTCGGGATCTTCCGGTAGTTGACCACCAGGACGGGCGAGTCGGCGTGGTGGGAGATCATCGTGGTGAGCCGACCATGCGTGTTGGTTCCGCACGTCAAGAACGCGCCGCCATGCAGGTACAGAACGACCCGGCGCTTGCCGTCGGCGGGAAGCACACCGTTGGCCCGGACGAGTTGCGCTGTGCAATGCGGCAATTTGACCGTTGCGCGCACGGTGCCCGGGATCGGCAACAGTGCCTTCGCGGCAAAGTCGACGAGACCCCATGGCCAGGGCAGGAAAGGAATGTGGCTTCCAACTGTCAGGGTCGGCCGGATTGTCAGCCGGGCACCCAGCCAGGCCAGGCGACCGGCGATGCCGGGCCCGTCTTCGACCACCTCGCGCGGTGCGCCCTTGCCGACCGGGCACCTGCGGGCTTTGAGTGCGCGACCTGCGCCGATATGAGCGCGGGGCGCCCCGGAGACCTTGGTTGCTGCGGTCATGTCACACTCCTACGCCGTTGTAGGGCCGGGATACCACGGGTCGCGACGTCAATTCCCGGTAACTTAGCTTGACATCTGCAACCGATTCAACAACCGACAAACATGTTTTGATACCGGATCCGATATTGCCTCGTGATCGCCCTGAAAGTTGCATCACGCCTGAGGTGTCGTCGCCGTTTTGCAGCCGGATCCGGCCGTCTCCGCACCTAGACTTGGGTACGTGGGCATCCGCGCACCGCGTCGGTCGACGGTCGCGCTGGCGGCCGTGGGAGTGCTCGCTTCCTCGGGCAGCGCGTACGTCGGCGCACGAAACTTCCTGCGCGGGCAGGCCGATCACGCCCGGAGCGTCATCCCGAGAACCTGGG
>JBAPQQ010000040.1:0-5934 GCA_049280695.1 Mycobacterium sp. | reverse complement strand
CAGGTAGCCGATGTCGGCGAGGAATTGCCGGTAGGCGTCTTGGTCGATCGGCTCGATGACCCGGTGCCGGTGCCACTTGTCGATCTGGGCTTGCAGCTCGTCGCGGCGGGCCAGCAGCTCCTGGTTGCGCGGGCCCAGGTCGGCGACCACCTTGTCCACGCCCGTCCAGAACGAGTCGGGGTCGATGTCGGTGCCAGGCAGTGCCTCGTTGTTGATGAAGTCGTACAGAACCTTGGCCACCCGAAGATTGCCGGTAGCCACCCGCTCCGTCATGCGTCCTCCCAGAGTTGTGTCGGTATAGCTTACCCAGCGGTAACGTCGCGTTTTGCGACCGGCAGCCGGGAGGGAGATGTAGTGACCACCGAAGCGCGTTTTCTCTGCGCGGTGTGCGGCGCGGTCGCCGGGCAGGTGCGGCTACTGCGGGCCGGCGAGCCTTGGACGGACTGTTCGCGCGCGAGTCTGGACGCCCTGGCGGACGCAGATGCGCTGATTCGCCCTTCAGACCAGGCCGCGCTCGTCGACACGTTCTACGGCGTCGCCGGCCAGCCGGTGTCAGACGAGCGCTTGGACCGCGTCGCGGATGCCGTCGCCGCGGCCGACGTGGCGGCGCTGTACGGGCTCGGCTACACCTATGCGCCGTTTTACTGCCCGGATTGTGCGGCGTCGTACTGCGGCGAGCATTGGAGGTGGCGCCAGTTCGACGACGGCGACCTCAGCGGCATCGAGGGCCGCTGTCCGAGCGGCCATTTCCACGTGCTGTGCTACTGAGGTGCGTACGCTCCCACAATGGATCTACGTGGGAAGCGGGTGCTGATCACCGGAGCCTCGCGCGGAATCGGCGAGTCTTCGGCTCGCGCCTTCGCCGGGGCGGGAGCCACGGTCGCACTCGTTGCCAGGACCGAGGACGCCATCGGTGCGCTCGCGGACGAACTCGGGGGCACGGCACATCCCGCCGACCTCTCCGAGCCAGCTCAGGCCGTCACCCTCGTCAGCCAGGTCGAGGACGAGGCAGGTCCGATCGACATCCTGGTTAACAACGCCGGGGCCGGAGGGACGGGCGCCGCGTTCCCCGACACGTCTGTGGACAACACGCGCTACGTCACCCAGGTCAACTACCTGTCACCGGCAGAGCTGTGCCGGCAGGCCATCCCGCGGATGCTGGGCCGCGGCGGAGGACACATCGTGAACATCTCGTCGATGGCCGGGTGCGTCGTCATGCCCGGCACCGTGGCCTACTCCGCATCGAAGTCGGCGCTGTCCCACTTCACTGCTGGATTGCGGGCGGACCTGCGCGGATTGCCGATCCGCACCACCCTCGTGGAGCTGGGGCCGATCCCCACCGACATGCTCGCCGAAGTCGAAGACTACGAGCCGACGGCCAGGGCTTTCCGCCGGTTCTACCGACTGCGCCTCATCGTCGACGTCCCGCGCGAAACGGTGGCCGACGAGGTCGTCCGCGCGGTCCAACGCGGCCGCAGGCACGTACGAATACCCAAGCGCGCTGCGCTGTTCCCGATGTTGAGCGAAGCGCCGCGACGCACGGTCGAGCTTCTGCTCGGCGGAGTCCCTGCGCGGTAGCTATCCGCGGGCCGCGTCGAGCAGTGTCCGGCACCGCAACAGCAACTCTTGCCGAAGCGTCGCCGCACGTGCCGCAATTGCGTCCTGCTCCCGTACGTATTCCGCTCGGCCAGAGCGTGTTTCGATGCAGATCGGGCGATAGCCGAGTGCGGTCAGGTCATACGGGCTTGCCCGCATGTCGAGTTCTCTTGCAACATAAGCGAGTTCGAATGCGTCCAGCACGATGGCGGAGTCGAGCAACGGCAGCAGCTTGAAGCACCACTTGTAGAGGTCCATTGCGGCATGCAGGCAGCCCGGCTGCTCGGTGGCCCGCTGCATGTCCCGGCTCAGCTGGGCGCTGTTGCGGGCGCGGGCCGGGCTCGTGAAGAACCGGAATGCGTCGAAGTGCGTGCAGCGCAACGGCATCGACTCGACCACGGTATCGGTGCCGGCACGCCCGAGGCGTAGCGGCACGTCGTGACGCAGATCTTCGGTGCGGTAGACCATCGCCCACTCGTGCAGCCCGAAGCAACCGAAGTGGGCGGGCCGGCGCGCGGTCGAGTCGAGCAACCCCACGACGAATTCCACGGTGGCGCAGCGCCGGGACAACAGATCGGGGTCGACGGTCACTATGCCATTGGTCCGCCGATACCCGCTCAACCGCGAGTAGACCACAGCCTCGAGACCAGCGAGGCCGACCCCGAATCCGGGGTGCCAGCGCGCCAGCTGGGCCGGGCGCAGCCGGTAGTACGTGAACAGGAAGTCGACGACCGGATGGGACGAGCCGTGCCGGCGTCGGTCCAGATAGGGGCCGATGAGCCCGGCGACGCGGTCGCGGTGCTCGTCGCGCCGTCGCGTCCAAACCGCCTCGCCGAGCACCTCAGACACGGTGCGTCCCGTCGCGGACGGTGCCGACAAGGTCTTCCACCAGGTCCTCCAGCGCGACCATGCCCGCCACCCGGCCGTCCCTGCCGTTGACCAGCGCCAGGTGACTGTTGGTGCGGCGCATGCGAGACAGCGCATCCGGCAGCGACATGCGCTCGGCCACCTCGGGCAGCACGCGAATCGTCGACCGGTCGATGACGGCCTCCGGGTCGTCGACGGCCAGCAGCATGTCTTTGATGTGCACGTATCCGACGAAGTTGCCGGCGGAATCGACCACTGGAAATCGCGAATATCCCGTCTCGCCGAGCGCCACCTGGATCGCCTCAATGGTCGGCCCGTCGCTGTCGGCGGCGATTTCGACCACGCGAACCTCGTTCAACGGCAATGCGACATCGGCGACCACGCGATTGCGAATCTGCAGTGCCCGCGACAATCGCAGGTGCTCCTCGGGGTCGAGCAGACCTTCGGACCGGGACTCCGCGATCATCTCGGACAATTCGACTGCCGACACGGTGTTCTCCAGCTCGGTCCTGGCCTCGATCCGCATCGCCCGCAGGATCATGTGCGCGCACCAGTCGTAGAACGCGATGACCGGCCGGGTGGCTTTCACCCACAGCAGGTACGGGGGCACCAACAGCATTGCAGCGGACTCCGGTCCGGCGATCGCGATGTTCTTCGGGACCATCTCGCCGAGCAGCACATGCAGCACCACGACAATGGTGATCGCGACGACGAAGGAGACGGTGTGCAGCACCGCGTCGGGCACGCCCACCAGGTCGAACGGCTTCTCCAGAAGGTGTGCCACGGCCGGTTCTCCGATGCGGCCCAACAGGATTGAGCACACCGTGATACCCAGCTGCGCCCCGGCCAGCATCACCGACAAGTTCTGGCCGGCGTGGATGACGGTGACCGCGCTGCGCTTACCTTGCTCGGCGAGCGCCTCGAGCCGGTCGCGGCGCGCCGATATCAGCGCGAACTCGGCGCCGACGAAGAAGCCGTTGGCGGCCAGCAGCAGAACGGTGAGCAAGACCCCGAGCACGTCACCCATCGGCCGCTCCGTTCTCTTTCCGGCCCAACCGGACCAGGTCGAGCACGTCGATGCGCCGACCGTCCATTCCTGCGACGGTCGCACGCCACCGGATCGGGTCGTCCGGGCTCCCTTCCGGTTCGAATGCCTTGAGCTTCACCGATTCACCGGCTTCGGGGATGTGCCCGAGCTCGTGCATCACCAAGCCGCCGATGGTTTCGTACTCGCCCTCGTGGCCGCGAAACCCCGTGGCGGTGGCGACCTCGTCGATGCGCAGCAGGCCGGAGACCCGCCAGCCGGCGCCCACCCGCTCCACATGGGGAGTCGGCTCGTCATGCTCGTCGCGGATGTCGCCGACGATCTCCTCGATCAGGTCTTCGACGGTCACCATTCCGGCGATGCCGCCGTACTCGTCGGCGACCAGCGCCGTCTGCAGGCCGTTAGCGCGGATCTGTGCCATCAACGCGTCGCCGTCCAGTGTGGAGGGCACCACCGCGACGGCTTGGGCTACGTCGCCCAACCGGGTCCGGGTGTGATCGGGGTGCGGGATCTCGAAAACCTGCTTGACGTGCACGAGACCGACCGTCTCGTCGAGATCGCCCTCGGTGACGGGGAACCGCGAGTAGCCGGTCTGGGCGGCCTTTGCGACGAGTTCGGTGATGGTGTCACCGGCTTCCAGCGACTCGATCTTGGACCGCGGCGTCATCAGTTCCTCGGCGGTGCGGGCGCCGAACTGCAGCGACCGGTCGACGAGATCTGCGGTCGTCTTGTCCAGGGATCCGCGGCGGGCGGAGTTGCGCACCAGTGACCCCAGCTCCTGCGGCGACCGTGCCGAGCGCAGTTCCTCGGCCGGTTCGATGCCCAGTCGCCGGAGAATCCAGTTCGCGGTGCCGTTGGTCAGGTGGATCAGCGGGGTGAACAGCATGGAGAACAGCACCTGCGGTCCTGCCACCCAGCGCGCGGTGGCCAGCGGCTGCGCCACCGCCAGGTACTGGGCCACCAGCTCACCGAACACCATCGACACCGAGGTGGCGATCAGCAGCGCAATCACCAGCGCCGTGCCGTCGATCCAACGTTCGGGCAGCGGCATCGTGACCAGCACAGGGCGCAGCATCCGCGCGATCAACGGCTCGGCGAGGTAGCCGGTGATCAAAGTGGTGATGGAGATGCCGATCTGGGCGCCGGAGAGCTGGAACGACAGCGTGCGATGCGCCCGCTGCACCATCTTGTCGCGGCGGTCGCCGGTGCGGGCGTTGGCGTCCACTGTGCTGCGTTCCAGCGAGGTGAGCGAGAACTCTGCACACACGAAGACGGCCGTGCCGATGGTCAGCACCACGAAGCCCGCGAGGGCCAGCAGGATCATGCCCAGGCTCATTGCGTGCTCGTCAGGTGTCTGCCGGGCGAGATTCCCGGCCGACTAGAGGGAGGCTCAGCCTCGGACGGCACGTGATCCCTTCCCCTCGGTTCAGCGCACGCTGTCCGCGTGGCGTGAAGAAGCACCATGGTATCGCGATGCGGGCGGCCCGCTCCCTCATCGCCGGGGCTACCAGCCCGTCGGCAGCGGATGGCCCTCGGCGAAGCCGGCCGCTGACTGCACGCCGACCACCGCCAGCTCGTGCAGTTCGGCAAGCGTCGAGGCGCCCACATAGGTGCAGGTGCTGCGAAGCCCCGACGTGATGTGGTCCAGCAGGTCCTCGACGCCGCCGCGGTTGGGATCCAGACCCATCTTGGACGTCGAGATGCCTTCCTCGAACAGTGCCTTGCGGGCCCGCTCGTAGGCACTGTCGGACGTGGTGCGTGCTGCAACCGCACGCTTTGACGCCATCCCGTAGCTCTCCTTGTAGGGCTGGTCGTCACGGTCGCGGAGCAGGTCACCGGGGGACTCGTAGGTGCCGGCGAACCACGACCCGATCATCACGTTCGACGCACCGGCCACCAGCGCCAACGCCACGTCCCTGGGATGACGCACGCCGCCGTCGGCCCATACGTAGCCACCCAATTGTGCTGCGGCGGCAGCACATTCATGCACGGCGGAGAACTGCGGTCGTCCGACGCCCGTCATCATCCGAGTGGTGCACATCGCGCCGGGGCCCACACCCACCTTCGCGATCGTCGCGCCCGCGCTCAGCAGCTCCCGGGTGCCCTCCGCGGACACGACGTTGCCGGCCGCCACCGGCACGCCCAGGTCGAGCGAGGTGAGCGCCTTGACCGCGTCGACCATGCGTGACTGGTGGCCGTGCGCGGTGTCGATCACCAGCAGGTCGACGCCCGCCTCGACGAGCGCGATGGCTTTCGCGCCGACGTCGCCGTTGATCCCGATCGCCGCGCCGATCCGCAGCCGCCCGGCCGCGTCGACGGCAGGGGTGTACAGCCCGGCGCGCAACGCTCCCCGGCGGGTGAGCACCCCGGCCAAGGTGCCGTCCGGTTCGGTCAGCACTGCGACGTCGATCTGAGCGTGTTCGAGC
>JBAPQQ010000039.1:0-6686 GCA_049280695.1 Mycobacterium sp. | reverse complement strand
ACTGGATGAGATGAGCACCGCCATGACTGTCAGCCTGATCGACGTCTCCACCTATCTGCCCGGGGAGCCGGTGCCCGCGGACTACTACGCGCAATTCGCCGAATCCGATGAGCTGCGAGACAACTTGATGTTCCGCGCCCCGAGATACCGCCACCACGTCGCCGCGGGCGAGACGGCGATCGACATGGTCGAGCGCGCCGCCGCCGGTCTGGTGGACCGTCACGGCCACGACGCCCTCGCCGATGTCGATGTGCTGATCACCCACACCCAGATGCCCGACATGCCGTTCTACGGCGGCGGTGGCGGGATGGCCCACCGGCTGGGCATCAAACCCAGCTGGGTGATCGACCTGCACAACGGTGGCTGCGCGGCGTTCGTGCTCGGCTTGAAGATGGCGGCCACACTGCTGGAAAGTGGGCAGGGCCGCTCTGCGTTAATCGCGGTGGCACAAAACGCTGCGGGGCAAATCTTCACCCAACCCACAGTGCGCCGGAAGGCTCAAGCGGCGGTGCCCGGCGACGGAGCCGCGGTGGGGCTGGTGACCGTATCGGATGAGTCGCCGATCCTCGACGTGGAGTGTCGCACCTACGGCGAATACGCGGGGGACATGACCATCAGCATGGACCCGCCGCGCAAGTGGTGGCAGCCCGGGCCCGGGGAGGGCTACATCGGCTTCACCGAAAGCAAGATCACCAAGGTGCTGGCCCGCGGCAACCGTCAGGTGCCCGAAGTCGCCTACGCAGTTTGTGACCGAATCGGGCTGAAACCCAAGGACATCGACATGTTGGTCACCAACCAGCCCAACAGGGCGTTTCTGCGGAATTGGCGCGAGGCCTTGGAGCTGCCAGAGGAGAAGCATCGTGACACCTTCGACGAATGCGGCAATTTGTTCGCCGCCGGTATTCCGGTCAACCTCGACCGCGCCATCACCGACGGGCAGGTCGGCAAGGGCGACGTCGTGATGATGGCAGCCTTTGCCCACGCCGGTGACTTCGCCGGCGCCGCCGCGCTGCGGTGGGGCGGGCGATGACCACGGTGATGCCGTTGAGCCAGTCGCACAGCGGTCCGGCCGTGAAGCTTCCTGACGCCGAAGACCCGCTGGCCCTGGAGTTGAACGAAAACCCCTTCTCGCCGCTACCGACAGTCCGCGCCGCCATGGTGCGAGCCGTCGCCTCAGCCAACCGCTACCCGGAATTCCTGCCGCAACGGTTCCGTCGGCTCATCGGCGAGCATCTGGGTGTTGCGGATGAACAGATCATCGTCGGCGCGGGTGCTACCGGCGTCATCATGCAGGTTCTGCAGGTACTGACCCACCCCGGTGACCGGATCGTCACGGCCACACCGACTTTTGATGGCTATCCGATCTTCGCGCAGATTGCTCGGCTGCAACCCGTCACGGTGCCGTTGACCGAGCGCGGTTACCACGACCTCGACGCCATGGCCGACGCCGCCACCGGCGCGCGGGTCGTGGTGGTGTGTCGGCCGCACAATCCGACCGGCACGGTGGAAGCAGCACACGACCTGGAACGCTTCCTGCGGCGGGTTGCTGGCAGTACCGTGGTGCTGCTCGACGAGGCCTACGTCGAATTCGTGGCACCGCGCTACCGGATCGACACCGACGCATTGTTGCGACGCTTCCCGAACATCGTTGTGGTCCGCACCTTCTCGAAGGCCTATGGGCTAGCCGGCATGCGGACCGGGTACGGCATCTGCTCGCCAGACATGGCCCGCACGCTGTGGTCGATGCAATTGCCGTTCGGCGCCACACTCACCGGCCTGGCCGCGGTGGCCGCGTCCTTCGACGCCCAAGCGCAACTTCGTCACCGAATCCGGCTGATCACGGCCGAACGCGATTACCTGCGCCTACGGCTGCGGGACAAGGGCATCTGGAGTGCCGACGCCCACGCCAACTTCGTCTATATCCCGGCTGGCGGCCAACTTTGGACCGAAGCGTTCGGCGGCGCGGGGCCGCGAGTGCGTACCTATCCCGACGGCAGCGTACGCATCACCGTCGGCACTCGGCAATCCACGCAGGCCGTGCTGGCGGCGATCGCTTCGGCACTGACCCCGCCTGCGCCATGACACGCGCACCGAGGACGGCGAGGCCACGGTTTCGGCTCGTACACAAGATCGGTGCCTGGTACGACGCCGAGGCCTACTTTCGGCGACGGGCCAAGAGCGGCAAAGCGTTTGCGATGCCGATCCCGGGTTTCGGCGATGTGTTGTTCGCGGCGAAACCCGTCCACATCCGCGAGTTTTTGAAGATTCCGGCCTCCGCGTTCACACCTCCCATGCCCAACCCGATCGAGCCGGTCGTCGGCGACGGATCGATCATTCTGCTCGACGGCGAGCGCCACAAAAATGAGCGTGCGCGTTTTATGCCCGCGCTGCACGGTGAGCGGATCCGCCGCTACACCGGGTTGATGGCCCGAGCCGCGTTGGACGAGATCGGGAAATGGCAGCCGGGAACCGCGATTGACGCGCGGGACGCCGCACAGTCGATCACCTTGCAGATCATCGTTCAAGCGGTGTTCGGCATTGACGACGCGAACCGCCGCGACCACTACGTCACCGTGGTCAAAGCGATGATGCGCGAGTACGTCGCGCCGTTCATGTTCTTCCCTGCGTTGCGCCGCGCCCCGCTGGGTCTAGGGCCGTGGCGACGTTTTTCCGCGCGTCGGGTCGAGCTGGATGCCCTTCTGTCCGAGCAGATTTCATGGCGCCGACACAACGGTGTGGACGGCTACGACGATGTGCTGAGCGTGCTGATGTCCGACCACGACGGTGCCACGCGCAGCGACGACGAGGTGCGCCAACAGCTGCGCACGTTGCTGGTCTCCGGCCACGAGACGTCGGCGACCACGCTGGCCTGGGCGTTGTTCCACGTGCACGCCGACGAGAAGGTGCGGCGAAAGCTGCTCGATGAACTCGCCGACAACCCCGGATCAGAGCAGCTGCCAAAGCTGCCCTACCTCGGCGCCGTCATCGCCGAGACACTGCGGATGCACCCGACCGTGTCCATCGTCGTGCGCCAGCTCAAGCGCGCTGTCACCACGTGGCAGACCGACCGGGCGCCGGGAGACGTGATCGGGGTTGCGCTGCCTGCCCTGCATGCCGATCCGCAGGTCTGGCCGGATCCGTGGCGGTTCGACCCCGAGCGCTTCCTGACGCGCAGGCCTTCTCCGACGGAGTACTCCCCGTTCGGATACGGGCACCGGCGCTGCCCAGGATCGTCGTTCGCCACGCTCGAGCTAGCGATTGTATTGGGAACCATTCTGACCAACGTCGAGCTCCGCATTCCGGATCGAAAGCGGCGAGCCAAGCTGCCAAGGTCGATCCCGCGCGGCGTGGCCGCCGTCCCCAGCCGGCCGATCGAACTCGAAGTCGTCCGCAAGCTAGGAGGTCCGTAATGATGAAGATCCAGCAGCGCGTTCCACTGCTTCGATGGTCGTTCTGGCGGATGGCCTTGTCTCTGAAGAACATCACGACCACCGGGCAGGTGGGCGACGGTCGCGAAGCCGCCGTGGTTAAGTACGTCCTGGCTAACGCCC
Source organism: Mycobacterium sp. (assembly GCA_049280695.1). Taxonomy (GTDB): domain Bacteria; phylum Actinomycetota; class Actinomycetes; order Mycobacteriales; family Mycobacteriaceae; genus Mycobacterium. The sequence continues at coordinate 3,135 of JBAPQQ010000039.1, read as the reverse complement.
GCAAGGGCGACGTCGACAGCGTGCTCCACACCATCGACCGGTTCGCGTATGAAGAGTCGTTTCTGATCAACGTCGGCGACGAGAAGGGCGAGCTGCTCGACGCCGCGGTGCGGCACGCGAACCCGAAACTGGCGCTGGAGTTGGGCACCTACTGCGGCTACGGCGCACTGCGCATCGCCGCGGCCGCGCCGACCGCCCGCGTGTACTCCGTCGAACTGGCCGCGGCGAACGCCGTCAACGCCAGGCGGATCTGGGAGCACGCGGGTGTCGCGGACCGGATCACCTGCGTAGTGGGCACCATCGGTGACGGCGGGAAGACGCTGGACACGCTGGCCGCCGAGCACGGCTTCGGTGCCGGTTGCATCGACTTCCTTTTTCTCGATCACGACAAGAACGCCTACCTGAGCGATCTACACAGCCTGCTGTCGCGCGGGTGGCTGCGCAAAGGGACGATCGTCATGGCCGACAATGTCAAGGTTCCCGGAGCGCCGAAATACCGTGCCTACATGCGCCAGCAGCAAGGCCGCGCCTGGCAGACCGTCGAGCACAACACCCACGGCGAGTACGGAACCGTCATTCCCGACCTGATGCTCGAATCGGTGTACCTCGGCGAGGCGGTTGGCGGCGAATAGATGACAGCGCCGCCAATGCTCGCAGCAGGAACTGAGACCGACCACTCGTCAGCGCACGACGGCAAGTTCTGGGATCGCATCGCCGTTGCGGTGACCGCGCACCGGTCATGGTTGATCGCTCTCGCCGTCGCGTTGCTCGGCGGCGTCGTCATCGGTCTGGCGGGCGCCAACGACGCCGGCACCCGGTCACCGGATTTCCTGCCGCCCAGCAGCGAATCGGCGCGCGCCGACACCGCTGCGAAGCAATTCCCTGGCGGCGACCGGACAGCGGCGATCCTCGTCGTCACCCGCTCCGACGGCGGGGTGCTCACCCCTGCCGATCTCGCCGTCGTGACACAGGCTCGAAACCGCATGCTGGCAACTGTCGGCACGCGGGACACCGCGGCGCCGATGGTGACATCCGACGACGGCCGCGCCGCACTCGCGCCGGTGCCGCTGAGAGTTGATCTCTCGGGCTTTGCGCTCAATGATGCAGTGAAGGCGGTGCGCAACGCCGCGGGCGACGGATTGCCGGCCTCGCTTATCGCCCATGTCACGGGTGGCCCGGCATTCGGTGCCGACATCGCCAATTCGTTCAGTGGGGCCAACATCAAATTGCTGGTCGTCACCGCGCTGGTTGTCGCGGTCCTCCTGCTAGTCACGTACCGCTCGCCGGTGCTGTGGCTCGCGCCGCTGGCCGTGATCGGTGTGGCCGAGCAGGTGGCCGCCGCGGTGGGAACCGCAGTCGCCGGCATCACCGGGCTGACATTCGACGGGTCGACGTCCGGCATCACCAGCGTGCTGGTGTTCGGCGCGGGCACCAACTATGCGCTGCTGCTGATCTCCCGCTACCGCGAAGAGTTGCGGCGCAATGCCGATCACGGAAAAGCTCTGCGCCGCGCAGTGCGCATGGCGGGACCCGCCATCCTCGCGAGCAATGCGACCGTGGTGCTGGCCTTGCTCACGCTGATCCTGGCCGTGGTACCCAGCACCCGCAGTCTCGGCGCGCTGGCAGCATGCGGGCTGGTGGTCGCAGCCTTGTTCGTGCTCTTCATGCTTCCGCCATTACTCGCGTTGTTCGGGCCTCGGCTGTTCTGGCCGTTCGTCCCGCGACCCGGCAGCGCCGACACCGTCGAGACTGGGCTGTGGCATCGCATCGCCGAACGGGTGGCACAACGGCCGGTGCTGATCGGCGGGATCTCTGTTCTCGCCCTCGCCCTGCTGTCGACTGGGCTGTTAGGCTCCACCATCGGGCTGTCGCAGACTGAGCAGTTCCGCGTGAAAGCCGACTCGGTGGCCGGATTCGACAAGCTCGCAACACATTTTCCAGGCGGGTTGGCCGACCCGACCGTTGTCATCGCCGACACCAGCAGGACAAGTGCCGTGCAACAGGCGATCGACACGACGTCCGGGGTGGTTTCGGCGACCCCAACCGCCCAGTCGGCCACGGGGAAGAGCAGTTGGTCGGTCGTGATCGACGCCGCACCGGCATCAGAGCGGGCATTCCAAATCGTTGCGGCGCTGCGTGATTCAGTCCACACTGCCGATCCGGCTGTGTTGGTAGGCGGATCGGATGCCAAGGCGCTCGACATTCACGACGCCGCGACAAGGGATCGGCTGGTGGTGATTCCGGCGATCCTCGCAGTGGTCCTCATGGTTCTCTATGGCCTGCTGCGGGCCGTCGTCGCGCCACTCGTGCTGACGGCGGCGACCGTGCTGTCCGCGCTCGCCGCACTAGGGTTGGGCGGCTGGGCGAGTATCCACGTCTTCGGTTTCCCCGGACTGGATAACAGCACCCCGCTGTTCGCGCTGCTGTTCCTGATCGCTCTCGGCGTCGACTACACCATCTTCTTGGTGACACGCGCCCGCGAAGAGACTGTCCAACACGGCACACGCGACGGGATGGTGCGGGCGGTGTCCGCGACGGGCGGTGTGATCACCAGTGCCGGCATCGTGTTGGCCGCGGTGTTCTGTGTGCTCGGCGTCCTGCCGCTGATCGTGCTGACGCAGGTGGGGATAATCGTGGGCCTCGGTATCCTGCTCGACACATTCGTGGTCCGCACGCTGGTCATTCCGGCGCTGTTCGCGCAGATCGGTCCGAAGATTTGGTGGCCGTCCGGCACGGACGACCGCGCACCGCATCGCCGCACGGGCCAGCGGCAGCGATCGGGGAAGGCACCGTCGGTGACGAGTCATGGGCTTGATTGCCGGCCGTCGACACGTCGTTGTGGTGTAGCGGGATCCGAAGTCGTGATATCCGTCTGACGGTATTGGATGTCTGGAGCGACGTCGGTGACACTAGTAGTGATTACCTGAAGCGAGCGAACTCAGCGCTGCGTGGGAGGTGAGACGACTGGCAGCTTTTCCCGATACAGCCACGCTTGAGAGGGCGTTGGCCATGGCTGCGCGAGCGCCGTCCGTCCAGAACTCCCAGCCTTGGCAGTGGCGGGTCAGCAGGGAGGGCGTTCATCTCTACGCTGACCGCAGTCGCCAACTCGGCGACGCCGAATCCGATCGGCGTGAC
>JBAPQQ010000038.1:0-5588 GCA_049280695.1 Mycobacterium sp. | reverse complement strand
CCTGGTGACCGTCGACGGCTTGATGCGGGTGTTCACTCTGCTGTACGACGCCCGGCCGGTGCTGCTCAACCTCGGCGAGCCGGGCGGCGTCGATATCGCTGGATGGGAGGACCGTGTCCGATTGGTCGATACGAAATATGTTGATGCGTGGGAGCTTCCGGTGGTGGGAGAAGTCGCCGCTCCCACTGCAGTGTTGATCCGGCCCGATGGATACGTCGCCTGGGTGGAGGTCGGATCTCAGCAAGGGCTCACTGGCGCCCTGACCACTTGGTTCGGGCAGCCTAATGCAGGGTGACTCCATCGGCGAAAAGGTTTGCCCCCGTTCAGCTCCGGGCGGGGCCGCCGCCGATCAGCCCGCGGATCGTTTGGATTTCGCCGGCTTCATAGGGCCGTCCATCGGGCCAGAGGAGGTCATGGAACCATACTTTCGGAGGCGATGCGTATGGGTGCTCCCATGAATCCCACGGGAAGTAAGTCTGAGTCCTCCCGGCAACCAGACCCCAATTGAATGCACCAACATTGTGCCGCTTCGCAATTGGCAGAATGCCTTCAACCGTACTACCCAACGGGCGAGCCAGATACTCGGTGCAGAGGATCGGTCGACCCAGCGGAGAAAGCTCAGCGATCCGACCCTCGAAGTCGGCTGGTTCGTCATAGCAGTGGAATGTGATCACATCGGCGTTGTCAAGCTGAATCCCACTGATCGTGCTGCGGCGTCCGGAGTCTCCCCAATTCCCCTGCCAGACACCACTCGTCAATGGTTGAACAGGATCAACTGAACGCGCCCACTGGAACACTTGAGGAAGCAGCGCTGCGACAAGCGCCTGCTTGTCCTTCGTCTCCACCTTGCGATATTCGCGCGAGGGATTGTCGGGCTCATTCCACAGATCCCAGCCCAACACGCGATTATCGTTGCGGAATTGGCCCACCACTCCGGTGACATATCCGTATAGAACGCTCCGGTAGCGGCGGTCATCGAGGTGCTCAGCGCCTGGGCTTTGCACCCAACGGGAGTTGGTCACTCCCGGTCTCGGCGCGTGCTGAGGACCTGGCCTGGGTAACGGGTCCCAGCAGGAGTCGAACAAGACAAAGAGTGGTTTGATGCGGTGGCTCGCTGCGATGGCGACGAACTGCGCGAGACGGCTTTGAAAGCCTCGGGGATCCTGAGCCCACAGCTGGTCGTGGAGGAAGACCCGCACAGTATTGAACCCGAGCAGCCGGGCCAAGCCCAGCTCGCGATTGATGCGCCCGGGGTCATAAGTGCCCGGCTGAAACATCTCGAGCTGATTGACGGCGGTCGACGTGATGTAGTTTGCGCCGACGAGCCAGCCGTGTACTTGATACCACCGGTTGGCGCGGTCAGCCGACCACCGGCCCGGTTCGGCAGAGGCGCGCGGCACTCGGGCCAATGCCGCGCCTGCCGCCAGGAGCAGCGGTAGCTTGAGTGCCGATCGACGGTGCACCAAGTAACCATAATTTTCCCGATGACGTGCCAAGACCTGCTTATCGATTCGCAATCATCGGGGTTGACAATTGTTACCCGCCGTCACGGCATCGTGACGAATTCCGTGCTACCCGACCGCCCTCACCGGTGTAGGTCGAGCGAGAGCGGATGGGCCGCAACCGGTTTGCCGGAGCGTCGCTGAGCGACAGGTGACGGCTGTGCCATCGGGACCCTTCGCCGCAAATGATCCCGTCAACGCAGGGGAGCGGTTTTACATATTCCAGGGTTACAGTGCCAAGTGAAGCCGGAGCGCATCATCGAGATCGGTCAGCTCGGTTGGGGAGACTCGGCCGATTCGGCGTAGCAGACGTTGCGTGGCGACGGATCTGACCTGCTCGGCCTGCGCCTTCGAATCGACGGCAAGGCCACTGTTTGACGCCGACAACAGCACCTGGAATGGATAGACCTTGTCGGTGTTGGCGGTAACGGGGACAACCGTGATCACGCCACGGCCGAGTCGTGTCGCGGTGAGGTTGGCCCTGTCGTTGCTGACGATGACTGCCGGCCGCTGCTTGTTCGCCTCGCTGCCGCGGGATGGATAGAGGTCGACCTGCCAAATCTCACCGCGCAGCATCGGTCACGCCATCTCCAACGGTGGTCTCCCACGCAGCGGAAGACTCTTCTGCCGACCACTGTGCCCATGCGTCGGCATAGTCGTCCTCCAGGTCGGGGTAGCGCAGCATCTGTACCGCACGCTGCAATCCGGCCGACCGCGACGGCAGACCTGTCCTCTTGACATATGCGTCCAGCGCTGCCACATCCTCCTCCGACAAGCTGACACTCAGTTTCATACTGTAATACTACTTCGGTAGTAAACTAGTCGTAATAGTCTGTGACAACGCCCGAGGGACGTCGTACAAAACGTAGTACGGTGGGACCCATGGCTGGGACAATCACCTTTCGGCCCGATGAAGACGCGTCGCATGCGTTAGCTGTGCTGACTCGTGACGGCACACCCGTATCAGTGGTGGTACGAGCCGCATTGATCGACGCCGCGCGGCGAAAAGCCGCCGACTCAATTCGCGCCGAGGCCGAAGGGCTTGCGGCAGACGAGGCAGACCGGGCGGAAGCGGCGCATGTGCTACGGGACATGGAAACTCTGCGTGCGTGGTGAGATCTTCCGATTGCGTGCCCCTCGGGGTAGTCGCGGTCACGAGCAGGCCGGCATGCGCTATGCAGTGGTCGTTCAGTCGGACAACCTTCCGTTGTCCACCTGGCTGGTGGCGCCAACATCGACGGCGGCTCTGGCGGCGAGTTTTCGTCCAGAGGTCGAGATCGCCGGCCGTGCCACCCGAGTGCTCGCCGAACAGGCGACCGCCATCGATCCACATCGTCTTGGCGAAAGCGTTGGCTATCTTGGTTTCGACGAGACGCGACGCGTCGACGCCGCGTTGCGGATCGTGATGGAGCTTTGACACCCGTCAAGGGATCTGGCGACCACCACACTGTCCGGCCTGGACGACGTGCGCGCGGCTGCCGCATGACCTATGCCGGCCGAAGGAGCGCGACGAGGAAGTCGGATTCATCGGCGAACGGGCGGAGGTCCCAGGTCGACAGGAGCAAATCGGGCGCGAATCCGGCCGTCGATGCGTCGTCGAGAAACTGGACGAACGCGTAGTCGCGACCGGCACCGAAGCCGATCACCGCTCGGCCGTCGCCAGCGAGGTGAGCGCGTAGTCGGCGCAGCACCCCGACGCGGGTGCTCGGGGCAAGAAACGTCATGACGTTGCCAGCCGACACGATTACGTCGAACGGCTCAGTGATGCCGTGCACCGACAAGTCGAGGTCGGCGAGATCGCCGATGAGCCAGCGCGGCCCGGGATGGTCCTGCTCGGCTGCCTCGATAAGAACCGGGTCGACATCGACACCCACGACGTGGTGTCCGGCGGCGGCGAGATAGCCGCCCAGCCGGCCGGGGCCGCAGCCCGCATCGAGAATGCGAGCGCCCCGGGGCGCCATCGCGTCGACGAGGCGAGCTTCGCCGACCAGATCGTCACCGGCGCGCGCCATGGAGCGGAAGCGTTCGACATACCAATGCGAATGCCCGGGATCGGCAGCGACTTTCTGCATCCAGCCACTTTGCTCGGCCATCCGACCATTCTTGCAAGGAGACGCCGTATTCGATCTCGCCGGATCCACGCGGACACCGGCGATATGACAGTGCAAGGCCGGGGTGGCACCGACGACCGCCGGTCGGAGTATCGACCCTCTTGCTGGTGGATGGCTCAGCCCATTTCTCTTGCGTACAGCCGGTGTCCAGGCACGACGCAACCGGTTGCCTTGTACGCCTGTTAGGCACACAATGGATACGTGCCTGCGAAATCGGAACGTTTCGCCGTGCGCCTGACGCCTGAGCAGGACGCATTGATTCGGCGTGCCGCCGAGGTCGAAGGGACCGACCTCACAACCTTCACAGTGTGTGCCACCGTCGCTCACGCTCGCGACGTACTCGCAGATCGCCGATACTTCTTGCTCGACGACGCTGCGTGGGCTGAGTTCAATGCCTTGCTCGACCGGCCTATTCAGCACAAGCCGGCTTTGGCGAAGCTGTTCGATAAGCCATCGCTGTTTGATCCCGACGCGTGAGTGGTTATAGCCTCCCGCGGCCGATCAGCGAGTCCGACGACGTCGCGGCGTTCGACAGCGGAGAGCCCAGCTTGGACGACTACTTGCGGACACGTGCGCTCAATAACCACGCCGGCGGCGCATCCCGGTGCTTCGTCACTTGCCGAGACGGCCGCGTCGTCGGCTACTACGCACTCGCGTCTGGAGCGGTGTCACATACCGACGTGTCGGGCAAGTTCCGCCGTAACATGCCCAACCCGATACCGGTGATCCTGCTCTCGCGCCTCGCTGTCGACCGCAAACATCGAGGCTGCGGCCTCGGAGAGAACCTGCTCCGCGACGCCATTGCCCGCAGCGTCCATGTCGCCGGACAAATCGGCGTCCGCGCCATCCTCGTGCACGCCCTCCACGACGAAGCGCGCCGGTTCTACACCCGCTACCAATTCGAACCGTCGCCTACAGACTCGCTACATCTATTGCTGCTAATCAAAGACGCCAAGGCGGTCGTCCTGGATCACATGTAGAACTGATTCACTGAGGAACGGCGTCGCGAGACGGTCAACGTGCGGTCGCCGATCTGGTCGAGAGCGCGGGCGACCTCGTCGTTGAAGGGCATGCAGGACGGAAATAGTCGGCCCTGCGCCGCCAGGAGCAGTACGTGGCCGAGCGTCACGAATGGGACGCCCTGGCTTGATCTGGCGGGGGGAGGTCTACTACGTCGATCTCGGCCAGCCGGTCGGCCACGAGCCGGCCTTTCGACGCCCGGCGGTAGTGGTGTCGGTCGACATTCTCAACAACGGACCGGGCGGGCTGGTGGTCGTCGTCCCAATCACGACCGCCAGTTACGGGCTGCGAAGCCATGTCGAACTTGACCCAGAGGACAGCGGGCTAGACCACACCTCCTACGCTCGCTGCAATCAACTGCGGGTGGTCTCCCTCGAACGACTGTCATCTCGCCAGAGAATGATCGGCCCAGACCAGATGCGGGCCATTGACCAAGCGCTGCGCTTTGTGCTCGATCTGTGACGTCCACCTGCCTCCGCGCGCGACAGGCAGATCGGCTGATGTTCGGCGTCTGGCACCAGGCTGGGCAGCAGGCCACATGTCCGGTCTCAATCTAGTTGGCGGACGATTCCTGCTCCCCGCCAGATCATTCGAGACAAGCGAGGCAATCTTTGTCTCAGTCGAGTTGGCGGTTCCGTAAAGTAGCCTGGTACGCGGCGTGGGACGCCAGACGACACTGGCGCCCCGCCAGGCTGTCATGGTGCCGACTAATTGGGCGCGGTCGCGGTTGCCCCGGTAGTTCACGCTATGGCACCGCAGGCCGACTTCCGATCACCTCGTTGATTTCGAGCTCCCTGAGCTCGTCGGCGGTCAGTCCCAATTTGCCGCGGAGCACGTCGTTGTTGTGCTGGCCGAGCATTGGTGCGGGATGGTCGACGAAATGGCTGCGTCCGCCTAGCGGTGTGATTGGCGGGCGCGGATAGCGGATCGGCCCGCACAACGGGTGGTGCAGGGT
>JBAPQQ010000037.1:0-9810 GCA_049280695.1 Mycobacterium sp. | reverse complement strand
CATCGGTAGCGGACGAGCCGGATCGATCCCGGCGGGGACCACCCGAACATTGCCGACGGTGTCAGCACCGATCGCGAGCAACAGCGTGAGGTGATCGTCGGCGGAGGTCTTCGTCGACAACGTCACGACACCGAGCCGGACCCCCTCCGGCAGCAGACCGGCGAAGAAGGCCGGCACGCCGCCACCCGTGGTGACCACCGGGTGGTTGCCGGATCGCGGCAGCGACCATGACACGGAGCGTTCGCGGACACGTGCGTGAGTCGGACGTGGCTCGGCGACGTAGTCGAAGCTGACCGTATCGCCGGGTCCGCGGACCAAGTGGCCGGCGAGATCGTCGTCGACATACACGTCAGCTTCCGCGATCTCCCGCAAGTCAAGGAGGCCGGCCGATGTCATTCCGCCGTCGTCCTTACGTCGATGCGCATACCCAGGACTCCAGCGATTTCGACGACCGAGCCGAACTTGACCGAGCCGCTCCCCCGTTCGAGCGACTGGACGCTGGACCGGGACACGCCCGCCAAGTCGGCCAGTGTTTGCTGGGTGAGCCTCAGCTTGATCCTGCGTTCTGCGAACGCCCGCCCTATGCGTGCGATTTCAGGCATAGGGTTCTCGGCGTGCGGCCTTGTTCTCCTTGGACGCGACATCTGACTCCTTATGACTGAAAATGCATGCATTGACAGCATGGAGCCCCGGTAAGGTCGTCGTCAAGCTCTTATGCTTGATTTTTTAAGCTCAAGTGGGATCCTCGGCCGGGCCTGGTCGTCCCCTTCTGCCACACACTTGCCTGGGTCAGTCACCGCGTTCTCGAGCAACGACGGGACCGGTCCTCAACCGGCGCCTGGCAGCGCCGCCCAGGTGGGCAATTGCCGCGGTGAACAAGTGCTGGGTCGCGTACCTTTGGCCAGCGGTCAGTCTGTGACCAGGCATAACACAATTTGCGGGGAGTATTCCTGAGTCCGGACCCAGTCGTTGTAGCAGTCGCTGGTGTCGTCGGTGCGGTCGGTGACTCTGTGGGTGGCGTAACTCGATCCGCAGGTGGCGGGCGAGACGGTGACATCTCTGGAGCCGTCGCTTCTTCGTGCGCCGTTGACCTTGTGTATGCAGTCGCCGACGTCGGCATTCTTGATCGCTTGAGCAGTCGAGGAGGGAGTGCCGACCGGAGTCTCATATGTGGTTGGCGTGGTGGACAATTCGCTGTCGATGCTGTGTAGAGCAGAATTGAATGCGGCCACTCCTGCCACAACGATGGCGATCCCTACCGCAGCGAGCGCGGTTCCGAGGTATCCGATCACGAGGCCGGCTATCGCAAGACCACGTCCGTCTTCGCCCGACCGCTTGATCTGCGAGAGCGAAATGTGGCCGAAGATGATCCCTAGCGGAGCCAAGAGGAGCGAGGTCACCAAGGCCACTATCGCCATGGAATTCGTTGGTCGGGGGCCATATGCGACGTATGGGCCGAAGTGCTGCGCCGGTGGCGGGCTGAACTCCGGATTTCCTGGTGGTGCGGAAGCTGGAGGCTGCGCCAGCGGAGGGCTCGACAAGTGCGGCGAATATTCACCTGCGCTTAGCGGGTATTGTCCAGCGAAGTTGTCAGCCGGCGGGACCGATTGGCGTCCGGCCGGGCCGTATGACGGGCCCACCGTGAAGGTTTCTGGCGGGCGCTCGCCGCTACTGAATCGGTGGACGCGCAGTCCCACGAGGACGAATACGGGTGCCGTCAAGATGCCGACGAAAAGCCTGAAAACGAGAGGAGCCATCGTCGCTGCGTACATCCCCGCGAAATTGGCCAGTGAGCGGCCGACAAGTACCGCGGACATCGTCGACAAGAATGTCAACAATAAGACGACGACGGCGACAAGACAGATCCCGTATTTCAGGAATTGATGGGAGAGCCTGGTCCCCAAAGCCAGATACAGGTAACCCAATCCGAGCCAAAGCGCGTAAACGACGAATGCCGTCAACACCGATGACGTGAACGACTCGAGCAGCACTGTGAGAAAGAAGCCCACAGCGTAGGTACCGATGACGAACGCGTCTGCATTGCGCAGTCGAATGTTCTGAAACCATGGCGCCCTGATCAATTCACCGCGGGCGCCGCGATCGATCAGTCTGTCGACTAGCGGTAGCAGCTGTTCCACACGATTGTGATGCGATTGCGGCGATAACGCGGGTGGGGGCGCCCACGAATTGGCCTGTGGCGGGGACCAGGAATTCGCCTGTGGCGGTGGAAGGGGGGCAGCAGTGGGTGGAACGTCGGACCACTGAGCCCAAGCCTGGTTCCTACCGCTCCATTCTGGGCGCTGATAGCCCGGTGAGGGGATTTGCTGTTCTGGGGCGGCAGCACCGTGGTGCGACGTGCTCATTGGCGCTTGCACCGTGAATTGCTCAGTGGGACCGGTAGTCCGGCCGGGCGTACCGCCGGCGAGGTTTGCCGCGGCTGTTCGAAATTGTTCTGTCTGACGGTTCGCCGCGCCTTCCGTTTGCTTCGTAGTGCTCGAGGCGGGGTCGGTGACGGCGAAGTGCGCCGCCGCCTGGCGGCGATAGTCGCTGTGAGGGTCGCCCGGCACATTGACAGTGGGCCGATCGTGTGCGGGCTGAATCGGCATCTCGGTGGTGCGAGCGTCGTAGGGCGCACCATCTGAGGGCGCGTCTTTGTCGTTCATTTCTGGGCTCCGCTTCGGGGGATGTGGTGGCTCGAAGAGCGGCTATCGGCGGGTCTGGCAGGCAATCGCCTTGCATGGCGAAGCGCCCCGGGCTCTCTTTCGATTCGCGAGCATAAGGGTTGCTGAGGTTGGGCGCAGCAAAACTGGCTCTCGCAACTGAGAGTGCGCGCGCGGCAGGGAACAGCTACACCGATCTGCGGACCCGTGAGGAGCACCACACACATCAGCTGCTCCAGGATCGGATCCGCAATCCGGACCAGATATCGGCTGAAGCCGCTTACAATGGCCACCCGCCGGGCTTGTTGAGCCGTCAGCACCGCAACACCGGTAAACCGTCAGCCGATTGCCGAGAGAGCGTTCGCCTGTAGCCGCCGACGACGCCCGGCGCAACCAGCAGCCCGAAAAGGAATCCATGATGCGGTTCAACCCGCCACCAGGTTGGCCGGTACCGCCGGCGGGCTGGCTCCCCGAACCCAGCTGGTCTCCTGACCCGTCGTGGCCGCCGGCGCCACCTGGATGGCGTTTCTTCGTCGACGACGCTCAGGCCGTCCACACCACGGGTGACGCCTCGTCCGCACCAATGATCGATCTGCCTCCAGGCGCCCCTGTGCCCGCGCAACAGAGGCCGGCTACCGGGCTGAAGAGACGCTGGTTGGTGCTTGCGGTTGTGGCGGTGACGGGGATCGTCGCCGCCCTCGGCTACGTCTACCACCGCATCAATGAACCCGACGTCGTCGTCTTGAAACCCGTTGACGCTCAGGGCAACATCCAGTACGGCTGGGTTGAGGACAACAGCCGTTCGGGTGAGCGCATCGATTGCTCGTTCGGTTCGCCGTCGCCCTATGACCAGAGTTCCATCGTGCGCGATTGCGGCAGCACCGCCGACGCCGGCTACGCCTGCTGGCCGGCAGCCGACGACGGCCACGTCGTATGCCTGGTGGATGCCTTTTCGAACGTGCTGTCGGTTATCGGCGCGGAGGGTCTGAACACGCCGCGCAAACCGCTCACCGAAGACCCGTCCCCGTTCGCGCTGGTGCTTGACGACGGCACCAAATGCCAAGCGCGCCACGGTGGTTCGTGGCCGAGCCCGAAAGGTCGTCCCGATTGGGTCGGCTTCTTCCGCTGCCTGGACTCAGATGGCACGAACGCCGACGGCGACAGCTTGAACGCCGTGTGGGGCCCTCGCGGCGAAGGCATCAAGAAGAGCTTCGGCGGGTGGACAGTTGAGGTAGGCACCGAGAACGGAAACCTGACGACGCACAAGGTGACCAAGGTCTACTACGTGGGTGTGGCGGCACCTGGCGAATCGGGAAGCGAAGATGGAAATCCCGGGCCGGGCGGAACCAACGTGGTGACGAAATGCGGCCGGGCACCAGAGTTCAAGCCCGAGACCATTCAAGCCGACTCCGGAGCACTGGTCATCCGGATGAAGATTGTCGCCCACTGCCCGGGCGGCGATGTCCTCACCTCACCAAGCACCCGCATCAGCGTGACGTCGGGCGGTGAGAATATCGCCTCGGCGACGTTCGATCTGTCGTCGCAGCCGATCATCATCGCGCCGGAATCCGGTGGTGGCAGCTCAGAACCGACCATCGAGCACGACTTCCGTTTCCCCATCGGAACCTTCTGGCGGCTGCCGGTTTCCACGCAACAGGCGCCCACCAGCGGCTCCACCCGACAAGGGGCGGTCGACATCGACGCCAAGACACTCGTTGTTGATTGTGACCAGTCCGGTTCGGCGCAGTCCACTGCGCAGGCATCGAGCGGGGGCCAGCCGGCCAGCACCGCTGTTGGCCCGGCCGCTCCGAACTCTGGCGATAACGAGTCGGCGAGTTTCGACGCGCTACGCGCAATGGCCAATGCCGACCGGCCGTTCGTCCTCAGCCGGCTCGCCGACACCTGGGTGCCCCAACTGAGTTCCAAACGACCGGGCCTCGTCGCTGACGGAATCACGTGGAACAACGCTGAGACACTGCGGGAGCATCTGCAATTGCGACTGGACTACCCGGAGGTACGCCTGTTGTGGTCCGGGGACTGGTCGACGTTTTCTGAACCCGACTTCTGGGTCACCATCGCCGGGGTGACCTTCCCGGATGCCGATGGAGCGCTAGCCTGGTGCCGTTCTCACAACTTCGATCGCGACCACTGCTATGCCAAGCTCGTCTCCACGACACACCCGATCGATGGCAGCACAGCCTTCAACCCGTGAGCCAGATGCGGCCGCGGCAACCAACCACCACACATAGAGACGGCGCCGAGCTCCAAACTTTTTTCGGTTTCGCTCGGGGATGTGGCCCAGTGCGGACCGGCCGGTACAGAGCTCGTTACGGCAACACCTGCCAAGAACCACAGGTGCTTCACCGCATGAGCCAACCTCACCGGAATTGTCGGCGAGGTCACCGGAGCCAACCACCTCGAAGTTCAGCTGACCATCCAGTACGGCTACCTTGGTGCCGCAATCACAGAACCCGCGGCAGCCCGGCGGACTCGGGCACCGGCCCAACCAGTTACAACTCGGCGACATCCTCAAGCACAACGGGCACCACTACGGCAACCTGAAGCTGCATTGGAAAACCGGCAGCGACAAGGGGTCGCACTGTTGCAATGAAGTTTCGAAAGTCATCGATAGCAGCGGCCGCGTTGTCCTGCAACGTGTGTCGCGCACGGCGGAAACTGGAACTCTAACATCACCAACGCCGGAACTCGGACCAGCGGCGTGCGTCCAATGGCCGCTCACTTCGGTAGTGCTTCTCGAACCGCATCGGGGAGCGATACCGAGTCGGGGGGAAACGACGTGCCGGGCCCGGCGACTACGGTGAGGGGACCATCGGGCGAGGTGTACTGGCGCAGAATGACTTTGCCGGGTTCTGTCTCGACGTCGTCGAGTTCGATGGTGACCACATACCAACCGGGTTGCGCCTCGATAACCTTCGTCACGTGAAACCGAGCCCGCCCGTCATCGGCAAACAAAAACGCATTGCCGGGTCTTAATGCTTGCTCGATCTGCTGATCAGATGGTCTCTTGCTCATAGAGGTGAACACCACTGCCGCAACGATCACTATGAGCGGTGACGCCGACCCCCAGCCCGATCCACAGCTTGGTACGTCGGCTAACACCTGGCCTAGTGGCCGGCTGGCGGACAGGCGGCACGCCGAAAGGCGGCGAATCATCGGCCCAGAATTGCCATCCGGGCGGGGCGGGCGGCCACGACGGGTCCGGTTGCCAGTCTGCGGTCGGTGTCCATTGTGGAGGCACGGGCGGCCAATTCGGGGGAGGGTTGAAACGCACGGCTGGCTCTGCCTAGTCGTCTCGGGCCGCGGCGGTGCGGCGCATTCTGTTGCTAACCACCCAAGCCTAGATTGCGTCACTTTCCCGGATCGCTGACCGCGCCCACATCTTTCAACATGTTGCGAACCACTAGACCTGATACCAGCTCCGAGGACCTGACTTAGAGTCCGCGACAAATGGCCCCATCCGGCCAGGCTTCCTCCTCGACCCCGACATGACTTCGCCTCCATCTCAGAGCACCCTGTCCCGACGACAAAAGCGTCACCTACCGGTCGACACTATGGGGAATCGCCGGGGCGATCGGCAGCGTCGGCGATGCGTTGATGGAGTCCGCTGCGACTGTATAGCGGAGTTGATCGACCAGCATTCGACCTTCACCGGTCGGGCCGAGCTGGAATGAGAAACCGTCTCCTGAATGCAACTGGTACAACACGGCCAGATTCCGCTCGTCGGTAGAGCACCGACCGCCGGTCGAATAAGAGCGGCGAAATCATCCAGCAGTCACCCTCGGCCGGGGTGGCGTGAGCCGAGAGTCTCCGGCAATTCCAGGATGATTCAGTCCTGCTTTGATCCAAGACCTGTCTGCGTTCCGGGTCTACGGGCCAGGCCAATCGGCTGGTGGGTAGGCCCATCCAAGGTAGGTCGCTCCGGGACTCGGATTCCACGACGACAGAACTTGCACGGTGTGGTGGCTGCCGTAACTCGTGCTCACGCCGCCGGAGACGAATTTGCCGTCGCCCCTGGCGATCACGACGTGCCCGTTACCCAGGTCGTACGAACTGCGCGAAAACACCAGTGCCCCCTTGGGGAAGCTCATGTCACCGTGAATCTGTCCGGCGCCCTGGAGCGCATCGTGGAACGCCAGCGCTGACTCATAGCCAAGCGAGCCCTTGCCATAGGCGTTGGCCACGAACCTGCCACACGCGAAGTTGTAGGCGTCGGAGCCAACCTGGCCGTTGGCCCACGCGACAGCGCGGTCTTCCTTCCCCGATGACTGCTGCGGCTTGGGCTGGGCCTGGCCTTGACCATCGAGGGTGTCGCAATCTGGCGCGACCGCTTCCAGTGTGCCCGTGTCGATGTCAACGTCGGCGATGTATTCCCCGGAAGACGTCTTGTACCAGAGGTTGTCCCAACCACCGTTGGGGATATTGAAGCTGAAATACCCCTTCACGGCCTGACCGTGCTTGGAGCACTGAAGGTCCACAGTCCGGCCAACCTCCCACCAGCCGACCTGTGAGTTCAGGTTTGGAGCACTCGTGCGCTGGGTTCGCACCTTGACTGTGCCCGTGGCTCCCGCGTTGGCGGGGGCCGCGGCCATCGACGCTCCCAGCAGCAGCGCGCCGCCCACAGCGGCGGCGGTCAGCAGACCCTTGATCTCCATGCACATACCTTTCCCCCTTGTCACGCCCGGGATATGACGCTGTCGCCTTTCGCACGCAGCCGATAGTGACCCTTGCGTGTCACCTCGGCATAACTGGCAGCGGTGCGAGCCACCGAATCGATGATGACTAGAACCGAAAGCCTCTCCCCCTCAAGCCACTACAACATATATGCCGCTGCGGGCGGTCAGAATGGAAGTTTGCCACGAACCGTTTGTGACGTTGCTAACATTGCATGGGTCATCCGAAGTTCCCGCCCCAGGGCCGTTGAGGTGACTCCCCACGGTCGCGTGGTGTCGTTGCTGGACGCGGCGCCGAGGGTGATGAAGGATCCGAGCACCGTCATCCGGGCCATCAAGGCGGACGCGCTGCGCAACTACCGAGGGTGTGGGTGTGCTGGCCTCTCCCCCGATGTCGCCCGCGACCTCGATGACCTTCGCGCGCAGCTTGTCTCGCAGCAGGAGCTGAACCGCCCGGTGGTCGCCGCCCAGCACAATCTGTTCGCATGCACAGAGCGCCGGCGAGAAGTATCGCGGCGTCGCCCGGAATTACTTGGACGGTCAGATGGGTAACCGCAGCGAAAGGGAGGTAGCAGATGGTGGAATCCGACAAGGCCGTTGTGCCGGTATGGACACTGGCGACGCGCGACGTGACCGTGCCAGCGTTCGCCGACGACGAGGCTATGAGTCCCGAGCGTCTCGGTGAGTTGCGCACGGTACTAGCCACCCTCGCCGACGCCCCGATCGCCACACTTGAAGCACATCCGTTGCCGAAGAACCTGGACCGCAGTCAAGGCCTTCATCTCGACAGCACGAGCCCGCTGGCCATGCACCTGTCGCAGCTCGTCAGCCAGACATCGAAGGTCGCCCCGGCGGCGGGTGCGGGTGCCGGCGGTGAAGTGCTCTACCGCATGGTGATTCCCGCCAAGGTCGCTCAACAAGTCGGTAGCGGGCTTCTCAGACCGATGGTGTCGAAGGCGGCTGCGGGCGGCGTGCACGGTGCGTTGACGGGCTCCTCGGGCATTGCGGCCCAGGCCACCTTCGTCCCCGTGGCCGGACAAGCCGCCGCCGCGGGTGCCGCCGGCGGGTCGGCCGTTACCGCTGGGGCCGCGGCAGCGGGAGCCGGAGCATTGACTGTCGCAGCGCCCCTGGTGCTTATGGCGCTCGCGGTCGGGGTTAGCGCGTATGCGGACCACAAGCGACAGCAGGCCATCGAGAACATCACCACATTGCTCGAAAAGCTGCACGACGATGCACTGCAACGGGAGCGCAGCAATCTCAACGGGTGCCGCGGCGCGATCGACAACGCCACCGCCGTTCTGCTCGACCAAGGGCGCATCGGCGCCTCGCTGGGATTGGATTCCGCCGTCCACGCCATCAGCGTTGGGATGGCAGACGCCGAAGAACGCCTCGGGAAGTGGCAACGAGGTCTGGCCCAAATACGCGACCGCCCAGTCGAAATCGCCACACTGCGAAAGACGTTCGGTGGCATTGACGAGGCGGCCGGCGAATTCTATGCCCACCTCGAACTCGTCGCGCTGGCCATCGCACTCAAGAAGCGCGTCATCGTGCTGCAGGCGGTGGAGCACGCACAGATGGAGTCTTCGAACCCGTTCGAAAACTTCGTCCGTGCTCTCAAAGCCGACCAGAAACGTGTAACCGATCTGGAATCCGGGATCGCTGACGTGCGGCGCAGATTGTCGACGGTCCAACTGGATCGATCGCATGGCGTACGTGACGTCGTCTTCACTCGGGCCGAAGTGGACAAGCTGTTACAAACCTCATACCGACTGCGACAGTTGGCTGACGGCGTCGATTCCGGCGATCGCGCTGCCGACGTCGCCATCGAGATCGCACAGAGTTCGGACGAATCAGTCGTAGTCTTTCCCGCCACTGCCGCCGCGTAGCAAGTAGGTCATCGGCGTCAACCGCCGGCGGCGCCGCAAAGCACCTCGACTTCGCAGGCGCTATCAGAAGCACTGGATCGTGGTGTGCCTGCGCCAGCGGGGTCGTAGCGGCTGCCGAGCGCCTGTTCGCAGATGACGGCAGACTCCCTGACGCGGATCGGGCAGCCCAGACTTGTCGTACCCGGCTGCGATGATGAAGTCATGTCTTCGATCGCAGCGCCCGAGGCGTCGGTGGTGAGTCCTGCCGCCCGGCTTGAGGCGTTGTTCGACGAGTTGGCGGAATTGACCGGTCAGCGCAATGCCATTGACGGGCGCATCGTGCAGATCATCGCGGAGATCGAGCGAGAGCAGTTGTGGGGCGCCACCGGCGCGCGCTCGGTGGAGGCATTGGTCGCGTGGAAGACCGGCACCTCGCCGGGCAACGCCAGGACGGTCACAGCCGTGGCGCGTCGGCTCGAGGCGTTCCCCCGCTGCGCCCAAGGCATGCGCGAAGGCCGACTGTCGCTGGATCAGGTCGGCGTCATCGCCCGGCGCGCCGCCGACGGCTCCGATGAGCACTATGCGGCGCTGGCC